>JACCUM010000223.1 GCA_013811805.1 Geodermatophilaceae bacterium
CCGGGCAACCGCTGCGGAATCCGCTGTTGGACGCGCTCCGCGCAGCGCTCGACGCGCATGTCGCCGCCGAAACTATCGGTGCCGTGCGTCATGATGAACCCGTGATCGCCGCCTGACGATCACGAGGCCCGCCACCGAAGTTCAACGGGGAGCGGGACAACCTCGATTTGTAGGGTCGAAGGCGTAGCCGCTCTGAATCGTGGTACGTCGTTGCCCGCGCCCGGACCGCTGAGGATGACCAAGCGTGTCGGCAGCCGTGAGACCGATCAGCGCTCCGGCGATGGCCTTCGGCCTGGAGATCATCACCGGACATGATCCGGCAAAGAAGAAGGGCCCGCCAGTGCGGCTACAGAGCGCGCCGGAACAGCGCCCGCGCGTGGGAAGCCGGCTGGGATCTGGTCACCCTCACCGCCGTCTGCCCACAGCCCGTATGGACCACTGAGCGGGTGCGCTCAGTTATCCACACCGGCGCTGACTCGCCTCGGAGACCCCGGATTTCCGACGACGCTCGTCGGCATGGACAGCACCCCGAAGCTCCGTCTCAGCGGCCCCGGAAGCCTGATCGCGGCCGTCCCTCATCTTCTCGGATTCCCGCCCGAGCAGTCACTGGTTCTGGTCGGGCTGAGCGGACCCCGGTCTCGGGTGGGCATCACCCTGCGTGCCGATCTCCCGCTCGACGGGGCCGATCACGCGCCCTCGGTGGCCGAGCTAGCGCCGTTGGTCGAGGCGCTGCGACGCGATGGGGCCTCGGAATGCCTCGCGATGATCATGACCGACTGCCCGGACGACGACGGGCTGGCTCCGTACGTGGACCTGGTGGCCAACCTCGACGAGGCGTTGTTCGAGGGTCGGGTAGACGTCGGTGACATCGTCCTGGTCCGGGCGGGACGCTGGCGGTCCTACCTCTGTCCGGACCCGCACTGCTGCCCCGCGCAGGGTTCGGCGGTGCCGGCCCCGTCCGGCGAGCTCGCGGCGTATGCGGCGTATTCCGGCGCCGTGGTTCGAGACAGCCGCACGGCACTGATCGACATGATCGCGCCAGATTCGGAGGCGATCTCCGCGACCGAGCGGGCGCTGGGCCATGTGGGCAGGGAAATGGCCGAGGCGTCCAGTGCGGGCACCTCGGATGCCTATCGAGAGCGGATCGAGGAGCTCATCGACCGTCGGGTGCGGGCAGTCGCTGCCGGTACGGCACGGTCACTGAACCATCGGGATGCTGCCCGGATCTCCGTCGCGCTGATCGATCGCCCGCTCCGGGATCGGGTGGCCGGGCATTGCCTGCGCCAGACTGCCTCGGCGGCGGAGTCGTTGTGGATCGATCTGCTCCGCCGATTGCCGGCGCCGTTGGACGCAGCCCCGGCGACCCTGCTGGCCCTGAGTTCATGGGCGAGAGGGGATGGCGCGATGGCAAATGTGGCGCTGGACCGAGCGTTGGACAGCGATCCCGGCTACTCGTTGGCTCAGCTCGTTCGCACGGCACTGGACCATGCTCTGCCTCCGGCCACAGTCCGGGAGATGCTCGACTTTCCGGCGTCCGAGGCGGGGTAGTGCAGCGGCTCAGAGCAGTTCGGGCCGCTCCCATGGTCGTCCGAGGACATGTTGGGCGAGAAAGGCGTGCACTGTCTCGTACCAGATCGCCGCGTTGCCGGGAGTGAGCACCCAGTGGTTCTCGTCAGGAAAGTACAGAAATTTCGACTCGACACCGCGCTTGCGCAGGTCGTACCACAGGCGAAGGCCCTCGCCGATCGGGACGCGATAGTCCTTGTCGCCGTGGATGACCAGCATCGGTGTGCTGATGTTGTCGGCGAACTTGTGCGGGGAGTTGGCGTCGTAGCGCTCCGGTTGGGTGAGTGGGTCCCCGAACTCCTTCTCCCAGTAGTAGGACGCATCGGTGGCGCCGGAGAAACCATCGAGGTGCCACAGGGACGCGTGCGTGACGATCGCATCGAAGCGGTCGGTCTGGGTGGCGATCCAGTTGGCCATATAGCCGCCGAAGGATCCGCCCATGGCCGCAGTGCGGGTCTGGTCGATCTCCGGGCGCTCGAGTGCGGCATCCGTCGCTGCCATCAGGTCGGTGTACGGGGTACCGCCCCACCGCCCCCAGCCGCGGCGTACGAAGTCCTGTCCGTACCCGTCCGACAGCGCCGGATCAGGCAGCAGTATGGCATAGCCGCGGGCGGACATCAGCCACGGGCACCACCGCCAGGACCAAGCGTTCCAGCTCATCAGCGGGCCGCCGTGGATCCAGAGCAGAAGCGGCGCGGGGGAGTCTGGGCTCACGCCCTCGGGAAGGACCAGCCAGGATCGGATCGTCGTACCGTCGTCGGTCTTGGTCTCGATCCGGTGCAACGTGCCGGGGAGTTGCTCGATGACGCCGGGACTGGGCAGTGTGACCGGCTCCTGGTCGACCCCGGAGGGATCCAGCCGCACCGGAAGGAACGGGGAGTCGTAGGCGGAGCGAAGCGCGTAGAGGGCCGAGCCGTCAGTGGCCACCTGTAGGTCGGAGTAGTACCCGCTGGCGGTCATCCGGGTGATCGCCCCCGAGCCGACATCGACGCGGAAGAGCGGGTGGTGACCCAGTTCGGTCGCGGTGAAGTAGACGCTGCCGCCGTCCGCGCTCCAGGTCGGCGTTCCAGGCCACAGGTCGAGATCCGGGGTGAGGTCGCGACCGCTGCCAGCAGCCAGGTCGATCAGCCACAAGGTCTGGTCCGGCGGCTCGTCGTAGCTGCTGTTGGTCTCTCGGTAGCACACGAGAAAGGCGCCATCCGGGGAGAACGCGGGTTCGCCGAAGTTGTCGTCCTCGCCCTCGGCCACGACGCGGGAGGCACCGCTGCCGGTGTCGACGAGCTCGATCCGGGTCCGCCGGTGCGCGGCACCGGCGCCGGACACTTCGACGGTACGAGCGATGCGGGTCCCAGCAGGGGACAGGGCGAGGTCCTCCCCGCCCAGGCTGGTCAGGCCTGCCTTTGGCGTCAGGTCCCGGATCTCTACCGAGTTCGGCGCCGAGTCATCGTCGCTGCGTTCGGTTGATTGGTCGGTGCCCGGATCAGCCGGCTCCGGATCGGTCGCGGGGTCGCGCGCTGGTGCCTGTTGGGGGATCTCGGCGAGGAAGAGCACGTGCGGCCAAGCCGGGCCGAGGTCGCGGTCCCAGGACCGAACGGGATAGCCCTCGTGCAGCAGCGCGGTGACTCCAGCGTCCTTGCGAGCCTTGCGTCGTTCCGCGTCGGACTTGCCGTCCGTGGCCCCAGGATTCATGGCTGCCACCACGGCTACTGCGTCGCTGTTGCGGGCAGCCACGATGGCGGACACGCCCCCAGGTCGGGACAGCAGCAGCCGGGCCTCGCCGCCGCCGGCCGGCAAGGCCCATAGTCCAGGCTTCGGTTCCTCGGCGTCCTTGGCGGCCTCAGGATCTGGTCGGGCGGAGCTGAACAACAACTCCCCGCTGGGCGTGAACACCGGCGAGGCCTCTCCCGACGCGCTGCGGGTCAGCCGCCGTGCCTCGTTCTTACCGCTCGGATCGACTTCCCAGAGCGCGGTCTGCCACTTCTTCTTCTCCGGATCGAGCATCGCCACCGCGGTGACCAGCCGTGACCCGTCCTGGGACAGTGCCAGCCCGCCGAGCCGGGGAATGGCGTTGTAGTCGGCGAGTTCAGTGAAGGGGTGTGCATAACCGGCAGCGTCGTTGGTCATGGCCGGGTGCGCTCGACCTGAAGGCTCACGAAGATGTGCTCGGCGGCAAACCGAGGAAGGCGGTGCCCATCGACGTCCACGCCATCCGAACGCCGGGTCGCGAGCACGGTATTGCCGGGTCGGAGGTGGGCATCGGTGAGCGCGTGCATCAGATCAGCGTCTGGCTGGATCTGTTCGCTGATCCGCTCGACCCTGACGCTACGACCGGTATCGGTTGCGGCATCGAAGAGCAGAATCAGCTCGTTGATCCCGCGCTCTGAGCCGAGCTGGCCCGGCCAGCCGAGTCCGTCCAGTCCAGGAATGGGATTGCCGTGCGGGCAGATGGTCGGGTTGTCGAGCAGGGCGACCAGTCGCCGTTCGACGGCCTCGCTCATCACGTGTTCCCAGCGGCAGGCCTCGATGTGCACCTCTTCCCAGTCCAAGCCGATGACATCAACCAACAAGCGTTCGGCCAGGCGGTGTTTGCGCATCACCTGCGTAGCGAGCTTGCGACCGGTGTCGCTGAGTTCGAGGTGGCGGTCGCCTTCGACACTGACCAACCCGTCGCGCTCCATCCGGGCGACTGTCTGGCTCACCGTGGGCCCGCTCTGGTGCAGCCGCTCGGCGATCCTGGCCCGCAGCGGGGTCACACCCTCTTCCTCGAGTTCGAAGATGGTGCGGAGGTACATCTCGGTGGTGTCGATCAAGTCGTTCACGCGGGCCGCTCCTTCGCCAAGTTCAGGCCGATGGTACGGCGTTCGCAGTACCGCGCAGACCAGCAAGATCGCTGCAGTCCTGACCGCGTCCCTGTCCGGCTGACTGCGGCGGCTTCGACGAACCCCAGGTTCGCGCCGCTGAGGGCAGGGCGCTCGTCGAAACAGACTTTGCGGGTTGTCGCGTGGTGACGGCGGGCGACCGAGAGTCAATCGACGATCGACATCGGTGGAAAGACTAGCGAGGTGATCTGGCTCAGGACATCAGTGGAGAAGGTGGAGTCGAGGACGCCCGGGTCGCCGCTCAGGATGGCCACGGTGTACCGATTGTCGAAACCTAGAATGCCCGTTGTGTGCAGGTAACTGGTATCCCGCGGACAACACATCCAGGCCTGTTTGATCGCCACCGTCAGCCCCCCGAGTGCGGTGGGGAGGCCGAAGAACTGGTTGAAGCCGTCCTGGGCGATCATGGTGCTTCCCCGCAAGAGGCCGACGACGTAGTCCCGGTCGGCCGAGGGCATGCTGCTCAGGAAGCGGTCGTAGTAACGCGCGACATCTCGGGCCGACATCGTTGTGAGCTCCCAGAGGCCGGCCTCAGTCGTTGGTGCCACACTCGGCAGCCGGTAGCGCTGCGCTACCTCGGTGACCATGGCTTCCCCCCCGAACCGGGAATACAGCGAATCGGCCGCAGCGTCGTCAGAGGCGACCAGCATCGCCTCCAGCAGGGAACGGTCCTCGGCGGAGAGCCCGAACTCGCCGGCTCGCTGCCGCTGCAGCAGGTTGTCGGCGAGGAACAGCTTCACCAGCGAGGCCCCGAAGACCGGCGTGTCGGCCGCGGCACCGTTGACGGCCTCGTCGTCGAGTTCCCGGTCGATGACGGCAATGCTGACCTCGATGCCCTGGCTGGACGCGAAGGCCGTGGCCTCGTCGATGCCGGCCTGGAAGTCCACCTCGGCTACCCGCGTCGGGCTGGGTTCGGGAGCAGCCGATGACTCCGAGGACGAAACGCTGCTGTTCTCCGGGGAGTTTGTGCAACCCACCGCCGCGAGCACAACCGCGGCGAACGGGGCCAGCAGGTCCTTGAGCCGCCTGGTCATCGGGCAGCCGCGCGGAGAGTCGACACAGCTACAGCATGCGTGGCGAATGCCGATCCGTCGACTTCCCGCATGACGCCACCACGTGCCCGCCGGTAACGGTGCAGTTGCCAAGCCGCTCATCGAGCAACGCGACAGGGTCCGCGAGGTCGGGCGATGCAGGCGGTGGCGATATCCAGGTCGCTACCGTGTGCAGGATGAGCAACACGGTCGCGGTGATCTGGGACGAGGCCATGCTCGACTACACCCTCGGCGGCGATCATCCCCTGCACCCGATCCGCTTGGAGCTCACGATCTCCCTGGCGCAGACGCTCGGGGTATTCCGAGCACCGGCCATCACCCGGCTGGCACCGGTACTGGCCGGCGAGGATCTGCTCCTGCGCATCCACACGCCGGGCTATATCGAGGCCGTGCAGCGGGCGCCGCACGACCCGTACGGTGCCGGACACGGTCTCGGTACGGCCGACAACCCGATCTTCGACCGGATGCATGAGGCCTCGTGCCTCATTGCCGGAGCCAGCGTCCAGGGGGCCGAATGGGTGTGGTCGGGCAGAGGCGATCATGCCGCGAACATCGCCGGCGGCCTGCACCATGCGATGGCCAACCGCGCCAGCGGCTTCTGCGTCTACAACGACCCTGCGCTGGCCATCAGCTGGCTGCTCGGGCAAGGAGCCGAGCGGATCGCCTACGTCGATGTCGACGTCCACCATGGCGACGGCGTACAGGCGGCTTTCTACGACGACCCGCGGGTGCTCACGATCAGCCTGCACCAGAGTCCGCTGTCGCTGTTTCCCGGCACCGGTTTCCCCGAGGAGACCGGCCGGGGCGAGGGCCAGGGTGCCTCCATCAACGTGGCGCTTCCGCAACGTACCGACGACGCCGGCTGGCTTCGCGCGTTTCATTCGGTGGTTCCGTCGGCCCTGCGAGCATTCAGGCCGCAGATCCTGGTCAGCCAGTGCGGCTGTGATGCCCACCGCGACGACCCGCTCGCCGACCTGGCGCTGTCCATCGATGGGCAGCGCGCGTCGTACCAGGCCATGCACGACTTGGCGCACGAGATCTGCGACGGCAAGTGGCTGGTCCTGGGTGGTGGCGGGTACGGACTGGTCCGCTGTGTTCCGCGCGCCTGGACCCACCTGCTCGGCATCGTGGGTGGGACTCCCGTCGACCCGGAGACCACGATCCCTGCGGAGTGGCTGGACGACGTTCGCAGGCGCAAGCTGCGAGCGATCCCGCCGACGCGGATGACCGAGGACGAGTCGGCGGATTACCTCCCCTGGGAGCCGGGGGGGTCGGACGGCCTCGACGCGGCGATCCAGCGGACCCGACGAGCCAGCTTCCCTCTGCTCGGGCTCGATCCGGACGATCCGCGAGACTGAGTCCGCGCGTGTCCGGCTCCGGCGAGGTACCCGAATCCGGCTCGCCGTATGACTACCCCCTCGATTGGGAAGCCGACGTCGTGGCCGCCGACGGGGCCACGGTGCACATTCGCCCGATCACCCCCGCCGACGCCGACGGTCTGCTCGGGCTGCACGCCCGCAGTTCCGAGCGCACCCGGTACCTGCGCTTCTTCGGGCCCTACCCCCGGGTGTCGGACAAGGACCTGTTCAGATTCACCAACGTCGACCACCATGACCGGGTCGCTCTGATCGTGCTACTGGGTGACGACGTCATCGCGGTCGGCCGTTACGAGCGCCTCGCCGACCGCGACGAGGCTGAGGTGGCGTTTCTGGTCGAGGATGCTCACCAGGGCCGTGGTCTCGGGTCGGTCCTGCTGGAACATCTGGCTGCTGCCGCACAGGAGCGCGGCATCCGCCGGTTCGTCGCCGAGGTACTCGCTGAGAACCGCAGGATGATCTCGATCTTTCGTGCGGCCGGATACCAGCCCTCCCGGTCGTACGAGGAAGGCGTGGTCCATCTCGTCTTCGACATCGCCCCCACCGACACGCTGCGCGCGGTTCGCTACGAACGCGAGCATCGAGCCGAGTCGCGCTCGATCCTTCGGCTGCTGACGCCGAGGTCGGTGGCCGTCATCGGTGCCAGCAACGACGCAGCCAAGATCGGCTACGCGGTGCTGGCGAATCTGCTTGCCGGTGGGTTCCGCGGCAAGGTCATCCCGGTGAACACCCAGGCCGGCACAGTACAAGGCCTTGCGGCCTATCCCACAGTCCTCGCCGTACCCGACGACGTGGACCTGGCCGTCCTGACGGTCCCGGCCGAGGCGGTGCCTCAGGTCGTCGGGCACTGCCGGGCTCGCGGCGTACGCGGGATCGTCGTGATGTCCGGCGGGTTCGCCGAACGAGGCGAGGAGGGGCTGCTGGCCCAGCGCCGACTGGTCACCACCGCGCGGGGTTCGGGGATGCGGATCGTCGGGCCGAACTGTTTCGGGATCATCAACACCGATCCGGAGTTCCAGCTCAATGCAAGTCTCGCATCGGCGGCCCCGTCGGCCGGCCGGATCGGCTTCTTCTCCCAATCCGGTGCCCTCGGGGCCACGCTGCTCGAGCGCGCCAGGACGCTCGGCATCGGGCTGTCCAGCTTCGTCTCGGCCGGAAACCGGGCCGACGTCAGCGGGAACGACCTGTTGCAGTTCTGGGCGACTGATCCGGCCACCGAGGTCATCGCCTTGCACCTGGAGAGCTTCGGCAACCCGCGCAAGTTCGCCCGCCTGGCTCGTCGAGTCGCCCGCACCAAACCGGTCGTGGTCGTGAAGAGCGGTCGGCACACCGGTACGACGCCCAGCCTCGAGGGCACCTCGCCTGCGCTGGCCGAGAGCAGCGTTCAGGCATTGTTCGCCTCCACCGGGATCGTTCGGGTGGACACGGTGGCCCAACTCTTCGACGTCGTGACGTTGCTCGCTCATCAGCCGTTGCCGCGTGGACCTAGGGTGGCGGTGGTCGGCAACTCCACGGCCGTCGGGCTCCTGGCCGTCGACTCGTTGCTGGGTAACGGCCTGAGGTTGGCCCGATCGGCACCGGTCGACATCGGCGCGGACGGCACCCCTGAGCAGTTCGCCGCGGCGACCCGGGCGGCACTCACCGATCCCGAGGTCGACGCGCTGATCGCGGTGTTCGTCACGCCGGTCAGCCGCGCGGAGGACAGCTACGCGTGGGCGCTAGTGGACTTGGCCGGCAGCGCGGACAAGCCGATTGTGGCGACCTTTCTGGGCCGTGACGGATTGCCGGCATCCCTCGTGCGGGCCGGCGAGAACGAGGTGGCGCTCCGTGGCTCGGTGCCCTCGTTCCCGGTCGACCGAGCGGTTGCCGCGTTGGCCCAGACGGTGCGCTACAGCCACTGGCGGTCCCAGCCGGTAGGGGATTTCCCGGAGTTGCCCGGCACTGAACCCGACCGAGCCCGGATGCTGGTGGCTCGGGTCCTGGCCGACGATCCGGAGGGACGGGAGCTGGCGGGTGCTGAGACGAAGGATCTGCTGGCCAGCTACGCACTGCCGGTTCGCGCCGACGACCCGGATCCCGGTTCGGACAGTGTGGCCACCGCCGTGGAGATCTCCGACGATCCCTCGTTCGGCGCGGTGGTGTCCTTCGGGGTGTCCGGAGTGCCCATCGAGCTGTTCGCCGATCGTGCGTACCGCGCCCTACCACTGTCCGATGTCGACGCTGCGGAGTTGATCAGATCGGTGGCAGCCTGGCCGTTGCTCGATGGCTACGGCGGAGCGGTCCCGGTGGACGCGGCTGCCATCGAGGATGTCCTGCTCCGCGCCACCCGCCTGTGCGACGACGTACCGGAGATCGGACGGCTGCGGTGCACCGTGCATGCTCATTCGCGGGGGGCCCAGATCGAGAATCCGCAGGTGCACATCCGGCCGCCCTCGGCCCGAGCCGAGGAAGCGCCCCGCCGAGCCGATCGCAGTGAGCCAGTCGGAAGCTAGCTCATCGTGACGCCGGTTGTGTAGCGAACCGCCCTTGGACCGCCCCAAAGCGCTCGTTGTGTAGCGAACCGCCCTTTGGCTCGGGTCGGACTTGGAACCGAGCCCGTGCGGCTCAGGTCAGGTAGTCGCGCAGCTGGTCGGCACGCTCGGGGCGTCGCAGCTTGGCCATGGAGTCGCGCTCGATCTGACGGACTCGTTCGCGGGACAGGCCAAAGGCCCGCCCGATCTGCTCCAACGTCCGCGGTGGCGTCCCATCCAGGCCGAAGCGTGCCGTGACGACCTTGCGCTCGCGCTCGTCCAACGTGTCCAGCACCGTTCCGAGGTCCTGGCGCATCATCTGGAAGGCGACCGCGTCCTCGGCGACCGGCGCGTCGGCGTCCTCGATGAAATCACCGAAGCGCGACTGCTCGTCACTTCCGACGGCCTGGTCGAGGCTGACCAGATCGCGCGAGTGGTCGAGAAGTTCGGCGACCCGCTCGGGGGTGATGTCGAGCTCCAGCCCGATTTCTTCGTGGGTCGGCTCGCGCTCCAAGGTCTGCTGGATCCGGCGCCGGGTACGTACAACCTTGTTGACCTGCTCTGCGAGGTGAACGGGCAGCCGGATGGTACGACCGGAGTCGGCCATCGCCCTGGTGATCGCCTGCCGGATCCACCAGGTGGCGTAGGTGGAGAACTTGAAGCCCTTGGCGTAGTCGAACTTCTCTACGGCCCGGATCAGGCCGAGGTTGCCCTCCTGGATCAGATCGAGGAAAGACATTCCGTGACCGGTGTAGCGCTTGGCCAGCGAGACAACCAAGCGCAGGTTTGCCTCGAGCATGGCCTTCTTCGCCCCGCGGCCGTCCTCGGCCAACGCCTGGTAGTCCCTGCGCCGGGCGGCCGACAGGCGGGTGGCCTCGATCAGCAGCCGTTCGGCGTAGAGCCCGGCCTCGATCCGCTTGGAGAGGTCGACTTCCTGTTCCGCGGTGAGCAGCGGGGTCTTGCCGATCGTGTTGAGGTAGACCCGGACGAGGTCGGTGGACATCACTCCGCCGGAGTCGGACGAACTCGAGCCGCCGGACACGGCTTGCATGGATACGGTGTCTCGGTCGCTGGACTGGACGACGGTCACGTGGTCATCCGTTTCTGCCACGCCTGTGGCCTCTTTGGATCTTGGGTGCTGGTAGTCCTTCTCGGTCTCACCTTGTTCAACGTTTTTCCCGCTCAGGTGTTCCACTCTCCGCATAACGTTCGGCGCAGAGGCTCAGCAGAGTTCGCCCGGACGGCAAGGGGCCCGAAACCCGGCGTAACCTCGGCTGCACGCCGACTCGAGGGGGCATGGGATGCCGGTCACGCTCAGTCAGAACAGCGAAGCCGATGCGCTCCTTGATCGCGATCCGCTGGCCCTGTTGATCGGCATGGTCCTAGATCAGCAGATTCCGCTGGAAAAGGCATTCTCCTCGCCCCTGGAGCTGACGAAACGTTTGGGCCACGAGTTGGACGTTCGAGAACTCGCCGACTACGACTCCGATGCCCTGGCTGCCATCTTCGCGCAGCGCCCCGCTCTGCACCGCTTTCCAACCTCCATGGCCGGACGGGTACAGGGCCTAGCCCGGGTTCTCGTCGCCGACTACGACGGAGATGTGAATCAGCTGTGGGCCGGCGTCGCGGATGGCGAGGAACTGTTGGCCCGCATTACCGCGCTGCCTGGTTTCGGCGGGCAGAAGGCGGCGATCTATCTGGCTCTCCTGGGTAAGCAGCGGGGGATCCGTCCGACGGGTTGGCGCGAGGCGGCCGGTGAGTTCGGCGAGGACGGGGTGTACCTGTCCGTCGCCGACATCGTGGATGCGGACTCGCTGCTCCGAGTCCGCGACCACAAGCAGCAGCAGAAGGCCGCGGCCAAGACCGACGCCAGGACCACCGTGACCAGCACCGCGACGTGAATCGCGAACGCGAGGGCGACGAGCCGGTGTTGATCACCGAGGCCGCCCCTAGCCTCCCCGAACAGCATGACGCCCGAAAGCGGCGCTACATCATCACGATGGCCGTGCGCGCCATGTGTCTGATCCTGGCCACGGTCTTCTACCAGACGCTGTGGGTGATGGCCGTCTTCGCGATCCTGGCGATCGTCCTGCCGGGGATCGCGGTCCTGGTTGCGAATGACCGGCCACCGAAGAAGTTGCGCGATGCCCACCGGTTTCGTGCGGACCAGAACGCATTGTCGGGACCGCGCCCTTCGCCCAGGACGGAAATTGCCTCCAACCGGATCATCGACGCCGACTGAGGCACCCGACGCCGTCACGTCTTGCCTCGCAACGCTCGCTCGAGCGGGTGCTCAGGGGGCAATTGCATAGATCGTGCGGCCGGCTGAAAGGCTGCACTCGTGGATGTCGGCACCCTTGTCCTGATCGGGCTCGCCATGGCGGTTGGGCTCGTCGGCGTGGTGATACCAGTGATCCCGGGGCTACTGCTGGTCGCCGTGGCGGGCCTCGGCTGGGCGATCCTGGCCGAAGGAGCCGGTCCGTGGGTCGTGTTCGGCTTCATGGCCGTGGTTCTTGCTGTGGGCACGGTGGCCAAGTACGTGCTGCCCAGTCGGACGCTGCGCCAGGCTGGGGCGCCGGCGTCGACGCTGGTCCTCGGTGCGCTCGGAGGCATCGTCGGATTCTTCGTGATCCCGGTGATCGGGCTACTCGTCGGTGCGGTGGCCGGCATCTATC
This sequence comes from Geodermatophilaceae bacterium, assembly GCA_013811805.1. Lineage (GTDB taxonomy): Bacteria > Actinomycetota > Actinomycetes > Mycobacteriales > Geodermatophilaceae > JACCQS01. Next base: position 12,059 of record JACCUM010000223.1, read on the forward strand.
TCGGTGAGCTTCGGCGACTTACCAGCTCTCGAGCCGCGGGCCGCTCCACGCTGGCCACCCTGAGAGCGATCGGCATCGGTCTGCTGATCGAGCTCCTGGCCGGTGTCATTGCCGTCGCGATCTGGTTCGTGTCGGTGCTGTCCGGAGTGGGTTGATTCCGGCGGCTCAGCGCCGCCCCGGTCCTCCGAGCGTCCTATTGGGCGCCCCAGCCGGTGACCACCGCGGCGGCTGACCGCTGACCCGCGTCCAGACAGCTGGTCGGGGATCGACCGTCCAGCCAGGCGGCCAGCAGCCCGGCGGTGAAGGCATCCCCGGCTCCGGATGTGTCCAGGACTTGGCCGGGACCGGCCAGGGACGGTCGTCGGAGCACAAGACCGTGATCGGCCCACAGCGCTCCAGCAGCACCGCAGGTCACCGCGACCATCGGAAACTTTCCAGCCAGGCACAGCGCTGCTTGCTCGACGTCCATCAAGCCGCTGAGCACCTGCGCCTCCTCGGTGTTGGGCAGCAGCACATCGATGCCCCCGATGTCGGTCAGGAACGCTTCGACGCCGTACCCGCGCAGCGGCGCCACCGACGCTGGATCGACCGACACGGTCCGGCCCAGCGCCTGCGCCCGCCCGATCGCGGTCACCGCAGCGCCGCGCGTACCGGGCTCAAACAGGGTGTATCCCGAGACGTGAAGGTGCCGGTGCGCGGCGATCAGAGCTTCGGGAAGGTCGGCTTCGGTCAGGGCGAGGTTGGCGCCGCGATCACTGGCCATGCTGCGCTCGCCGTCCGCGCCGATGATCGCGACGATGGCGCCGGTAGGAATGTCGTTCACCCCACGCAGGGCCGGCTGCACACCGGCCGCGCGAATGCGGTCGCTGATCGGTTCCGAGTCGCTCGACCCGACGCATCCGGCAAGTGTGGTGGCCACGCCCAGACGCCCCAGACCGACCGCCACGTTCGCCCCCGCGCCGCCTGGTCGCTGCCGGATCTCGGCGGAAACATCTGTGCCGTGCTCGATCGGCCGTTCGGGACGGACCAGGACATCGAAGTTGATGTCCCCGACGACGAGCACATCGCGCACTGGCCTTCGCGACTGGTCAGTCATCCAGCTTCGTGTACGCCACGGCTATCTCGGCGGCCAAGGCGGCATTGCGGTGCACCAGATCCACATTCACCTCCTGGGTCCGCCCGTTGCTGGCTATGTGCAAGCGGTCCAGGACATAGGGCGTCACGTCCTTGCCGGTCATTCCTGCCTCGACGGCCGCCGAGATCGCAAAGCTCAGCACCGTGTCGTGCAGGCCAGGGTCCATCTGTCGATCCAGCGGGAGCGGGTTCGCGACGACCAACGCGCCCGGGCTGAAGCCGTCCGCGGCCGCGAAGACCTGCGCGATCTCCTCGGGAGTCTCGCAACGCCAGTCCAGCATCGACCCGGACTCGGTGACGTAGAAGCCGGGAAAGGCCGAGGTCTGATACCCCACCACTCCCACCGAGAGGCTCTCCAGCCGTTCCAGGGTCGCCGGCACGTCGAGGATCGACTTCACCCCGGCGCAGACGACCACGATTCTCGTACGGGCCAGTACGTCCAGGTCGGCCGACTCGTCGAAGCTGTCCCGCGCCCCGCGATGCACACCACCGAGGCCTCCGGTGGCGAAAAGCGAGATTCCCGCGGCGCTGGCCAGCGCGGCGGTACCGGCCACCGTCGTCGCACCGCTCCGACCGAGTGCGGCGGCGATCGGCAGATCCCGAAGGCTCAGTTTCGTCAGGTCCGGGGCATCGCAGATTCGCCTCAGCTCCTCGCCGGACAGCCCGATGTGGGCCACGCCGTCGAGCAGCGCGATCGTCGCCGGTATCGCGCCGTGCCGGCGGACGACCTCCTCGAGGTCGCGGCCGGTCTCGAAGTTCCCGGGCCGCGGCAAGCCGTGAGCCAACAGAGTGCTCTCCAGGGCGACGACCGGCCGTCCCTGCTCCAGCGCCTCTGCCACATGCGGGTGGCGATGGATCGGGAACACTCCTGACTCCTCTCAGCTCGTGGCAGCCTAAGCTGGCATCATGGTGGCGGTGACGACCAGCACCGAGACGATCGAGCGACCCGAGGTCCGCGATCGGCAAAACGACTCCCCGGACGAGGTCTTCCACTACGTCAAGAAGAACAAGATTGCCGAAAGTGCCGTACTGGGATCCATGGTCCAGGCGCTGTGCGGTGAGATCTTTCCGGTGACCAAGACACCCAAGCCGGGTAGCCCGGTCTGCGAACCGTGCAAGGAGATCTACGCCCAACTCCGCAAGGAGTGACCTCGGCCGCTCAGAGCGCCAGCATCGTGACACCAGATCGCTCGGCTTCCATCGCCTGCCGAGCTGAGCGCCGCCGGTCGATCTTTCGCGGAGGAGCCGGCCATCTGGTCTGGATGGCAGCGTTGAGTTCGGCACCGAGAAGTATGGACAGCCCCAGCAGAAAGAAGAAGAGCAGGGCTGCGATCGGGGCCGCCAGGGCGGCGTACGGGACGGTGGTGGCGAAGAAGTACGACACATAGATCCGCAGTCCCCAGGCACCGAGCACGAAGACCACCATTGCGAAAACGGCTCCGGGAACGTGGCGTCGCCACGGCAGCCGACGGGGCAGGACGACGTGGTAGAGGCTGGCCAGCATCACGACGATCAGCAGGCAGACCACAACGGGATAGACCAGGGTGATCAGAAAATCGATCGTGCCTTGGTACTCCTGCGGAAACCAGGACAACAGCAGTCCCGGCCCCAGCAGCAGGAGTGGCAGGGTGAGCACTGCGGTCAGCCCGAAAGCGATGAACAGCCACAGGGCCAGCAAGCGGCTCCGGACCGGTCCCCGGACATCGCGCTGGTCGTAGGCGATGACGATGGTGTTGACGAAGGTCGCCATGGCCGAAGATCCGACCCACAGCGAGATGGCAAAACCGAGGCTGATCAAGTCCAAACGGCCACGGCTGAGAACTTCGTTCACCGTGGGCAGCACGATGGAGTCGATCACGTCGGTCGTGACGATGCTGGACAGCCAGTCGGTGAGCCGGTCCTCGGTGATGGTGACCGCATCAGCGCCGAGGACCGCGGTGAGGTACCCCAACGAACCCAGCAGCGCAAGCAGTAGGGGTGGCAGGGACAACAACTGCCAGAATGCGGCCTCGGCTGACAGCCCGAGGATGCGGTCGTTCCACGCCTTGGACAAAGTCCGGCCGAGCACCGAGAGCGGCGCGAACCGACGGTGGTTGCGCGCAGCGGCTACGTCATGCGCAGGCTGCGCGACGTAACCACTGCTGGGCGCGTCGGTGGTCGGTGCCGATGTCGGCACCGGTCCTCCTACCGGCGAGGTCGCGGTCTGGCTGCTCACACCGCCCAGTCTGCACCGACGCGCGTCCGAGGCGGCTGCCTACTGCCTCGGGCGCCCTCAGGTGTGTCGCGGATCAGGCGCTTGGCTCGAGGTGATGGTGGTTCTCGAATCAGAGACCCATCCCGGCCCAGTCACCGAAGATAGCGATGCTCAGGCCGCTGCTGGCTTGGATGTTGACGAAGAGCGTGCGTCCGTCCGGGCTGAACGTCGACCCGGCGAACTCGTCACCGCCGATGTCGGTGCCCTTTGGGATCAGGTTCTGGGCGATGTCGAACAGGACGCCATTCGGGGTGAGCCCTCGCACATAGTTGCCATTCGTGCTGTCCTCACAGATCACCAGGACGCCGTTCCTGGTAGTGATGTTGTCCGGGAAGTCAAGCACATCGGGTCCGGGTGAGACGTAGACGAGCTCGAGCAGCTCACTACGGGTGTGATAGGCCCAGATCTGGCCGAACCCGTTTCCGAAGCCCGGAAAGGGAACGGCAGGATCTCCCCGCTCCCACGGGGCCCGTTCACCGCCACCCTGGGTGGACACGAAGTACACGATGTCGCTGTCGTAGGTCGCTCCCTCGAGCCGGGAGAAGTAAGCAGCGCCCTGAACCCAACCCTGCTCGGCCACCGCATGAATTGCTTCATCATTCGTCACCGTGGGCTTGGTGCGCCTCCGGTTCAGGGGGAAGTTCGGGTCGGGGTCAGCGATCTCGACCCACTTGACCGGGAGCCGCAGACCTGTTCTTCCCGCCGCTTCGAGTCGCGCCTCCGGCAATCCCCTTACGGCCAGCATGAACAGCCGACCGCCGTCGAGCAGCCGACGGGTGGGCCCGGGCCGCTGCGGCGGGACGTAGCGGTAAAAACCACTGGGGAATCCGAAATCGTCCTCGGTCAGGTAGAAGACGTCTTCGTTCGGCGAGTAGGCGATCGCCTCGTGCGAGAACCGACCCGCCGCTCGGACGGGTTCGGCCGTGGAGACACCGTCGGACGGTACTTCGAAACAGTAGCCGTGCGGCTTCTTCAGTGCCTTGTTGATCACGTACGTGTCGGGCGGAGCGTCCCCACGATTGAAGTCGTCGAAGACGTCCGGGCCGTTGATGGTCTCCTCGCAAGTTACCCAGCTTCCCCAGGGCATCGGTCCGCCTGCGCAGTTGCCTTGGGTCCCGGTGAGGCTCGGGTAGGAATCAAGCACGCGGCCCTCACCGGTGACGAGTGTGTTCACCGTCCCGCCCAGTGCTCCGGAGTCGTAGGGCGTCGGCGTCGTGGCAAAAGGCGTACCCGAGCCTAGGATCTCGTGGTTACGGACCAGGCGGGACGTGCCGACGGGACCCTGGAAGGCCGCCATGCCATCGTGGCGCCCCGGGACTGTCGCGCCACCGCGCAGCGGCTCGCCGGTGGGTTGGAACGAGCGGTAGGAGAAGCCTCGGGGCAAGGCGAGGCGCGTCACGCCGTCGCGGAGATCGGCTGTCGGCACAAGAGCCGGCCCGGCGGTCGCGCTCGGAGCGGCGTTTGCTTGCCGGGCGAAGAAGCCGGCGAACGGACCCGCCAGAGCTGCAACTGCTCCGGCCTTGAGGACGGTACGTCGGTCGACCTGAGCCATGCGGATTCCTCCTGAGTTGACGGACGGGACAGTCCAGATTAGGCGTAAGCGTGGCGACCGTACCCTGGATGAGCCCGGTTCTCACAGACCCGCCGCCAGCAACGAGTTCCGGACGAACTCACCCTCGTGATCGGGCCGGTGGCCGGTTGGACGACCGTTGGGCCAGGCCGGCGCGGGTGTGTCGACGGTCGACGGGGGTGGGGTCGGGAGACATCAGACCGGAAGGCGTGGGCGGTGGTGGTACGCGGACGCAGACGATGTTCGGCTCGGCGTTGTACCGGGTCACGAAGTCTTCGGTTCGCAGCGTGGCTCCGGTTCCCAGCTGCTGGAAGATCCGGGTGACGGTGATGTCGAACCCGGTCGAGCCATTAGACGGGGTGCACTCACCGTCGTCGGGCTTCTCTTGTCTCTGCGGGCTCCGGAAGTTGCGTCGCTCGCTACTCACCGACTCGACGTCGACCTGCTTGGTGCCCCAGAAGGTCACTGTCAGCGACCCGGGCTGCCAGATCGTCTGGATGTAGATACCGGTGGGCTGATCGTTGCCGAAGACCAGGTCGATCGAGTCGTAGAAGACCGTCGCCTCGCGTCCGGCCGGGTAACGGCTGATGTAGTACGAGTGCGGCTTGTGATACACGTCCTCGAGACCGGCGAAGAAGACCGCGTTGAACGTCGTGGTCGCGAACTGGCTGACCCCGCCGCCGACTGCCTCCTGGAATTCGCCGCTGATGATGACGCCGGCCGGTATGTACCCCTGCGCCTCGGTACGGGGGCCTGTGTAGCCATTGAGGCTGAAGGTGTCCCCCGGCAGCACCAGCGCGCCGTTCACCTCGGCGGCCACGACCCGGATGTTCTCGCCACTGGCACTGGAGGTGTAGTTGGTGGTGAACGAGCTGACCACCTCGGTGATGCCCAATGCCTCGGCCGCTTCGGTGGTCAGCGCCGCGGGCGCGGCCGTCAACGGCGCCTCGACCTGGCGCGGAGCGGGTTGGGACAGAACGTCCAACATCGTCTGCGACAGCGTCGGCAGGTCGATGCTGGTGCCATCTACCGACGGCACGACGGTCATGGCCCCGGCCACGATCTCGAACCTGGCATCCTGCGCCGGCGTGGTCAACGGGGCCAGCTCATCGCCCATCGCCGTTTGCAAGGCGGCCGGATCAATCGTCGCCTCGAGCTGACCGGCGAAGTCGGGCGTGAAGCGCAGGGAGGCTGCGATGGCGGTCACCGGAATCTCCACCGTCGCGCCAGTTGCTGCTTCACTGGCCGGTGCGGCCACCAGGATCGGCGCTGCCAGGGCCGGGCCGGCGATGGAAGTCAGTGCTTCCTGGACCTCTTCAGCGGTGATGGTGACCGCTATCTCGTCGACGGGTAGCTCGATCGGCTCGTCGGCTCGGTTCGCGGGATCGTCGCGTACGCCGTCGAGGAAAGCGGTGGCTGCACCGGATCTGTCCAGTGCTGCTCCGGGGACCGGATCGACCGCGACCGGCTCGATCCCCTCGAACGCGATCGCCCCCTCGATGACAGCCCGATCGCTGGTACTCGCGAACTCGTCGATCGCACGGCCCAACAACTCCTCGTCCACGGACAGGACCGGTGCCACGTCGCGCTCGAGGAAGAGAGAGAGGAGTCGACTCAGGGGGTTGAGCGGCTGTCCGGCCGCCGCCTGCACCGTCGCATCGACATCCAGGGTGATACCCGCCGCTCCAGAGTTGACGGTCCCGGAGATTTCGCCCGCCGAGACGTCACGCGGCGCGCTGATCGACGTGGAGAGTTCCTCTTCGAGTACGGCGGCGGCCTCGGCTTCGGAGAGTCCGCCGATGAGCACGCCCCCGACGCCGGTGTTGCGCGGAATGCTGTCGCCTGCCAGCAGGAGATCGCCGGTGTAGAGCAGGCCGCAGCCGACCAGCAGCACTGCCGGAATCCAGACTCGCTTCCGCGCCCACCAGCGAGGAGATGCGGTGGCTGTCGGGGAGGGGTCAGCAGGAGGGGTGGGCGGGCTGGTCATTGTAGCCAAGGGTACGGGTCACGCGGTGATGTGCTGTGCGGAGCCAAGACGCCGCCGGGGACAGTCCGGTCGGCCATCTGACGCGTGGCGGGCGGCCACGCCGCGTTCAGTTCAGGGACTCCTTGGCAGCCGGTACGTCACTGGCGCCGAGATCCACGAACTCCACCGCCACGCCACGAAGTTTGGCGTCGTATTCCCGCGCGTGGTGTCCGCAGAAAGTCAGGTCCATGCCGCCGGCAAGGAGCACGCGCACCTTGGCCCGGGCACCGCAGCGGTCGCAGCGGTCCGCGTGGGTCTGCGGATCGTCACGAGTAGCGATGGGGGTCAATGTTGGTGTCACGGCGCTACCTCTCGTTTAACTCGTTCCCGGGTGGTGCTGGAACTCGGCTCTGCCCTACATACGACGCAAGCATGACTGCGGATGTTCCCGCTGCGGTGCACGTCACCCCAAAGACTCTCGGCGTGTCGGTCCCTTCAGCACGGATGCCACGAGGACACCTGTTCCTCGACGGTACCTGTCCTGGCGGGCCGGCACGTTTCGACTGTGTTGCGATCGGCGTCGGCTGAGGTGGCGGCGACGATCGGTCAACGCGTGGTGCTTCGTCTCGCACCCAGCTGGGCAGTGCTACATGGAGTGATCATGCAGTCGAACCAGCCGGGACTAATTCCCGGCGATGGTTATTTAGCGTGACCTGAACTCGGCTGTTTGGACCATTCGCAGTTACCATGTGTAGTGTGACCGATGTTGGCAACCGAGGCATATAACTGCTCGTAGTCGCGAGAACAGCCTCCACTTGGCCGACCGGCCCAGGCGGACAGCGCCCTAACCCGAAGGATCCACCATGCATACTCAGAACGTCGCAGCGTCCGCGCTTCTTGCCGGCACCTCCGCCTTCGCCGCCCTGGCCGTAGCCTTCGCCGGGCACGCCGCCGCCGCGCAGTCGGGTGAACTTGCCGGAAGCTGCTCCGGCAGGCACGGCACCGTGATCACACTGGACCTCAGCGGCTACGACTACGCCGGTCCCAACACCGCCAACATCACCCTCGACGGCTCCCGGCCGAGTCGGGTTTCTTTCGGCACCGACTATCACTGGTCGAGCGGATCGCTCGACAACACCGTCGACCACACTGCTCGGGTGGTCGTCCGGTCCCAGGGTGGTCGGAGCTTCTCTGACACGGTCACTGTCGCCGCCTGCCGGTAGGGGCAGGCACTTCAACTCGAGTCGCCTCGATCAGATTCAAGCCGACGGCGGGACCGCTGCAGGAAAGCCGAACCGATAGCCCTGCTCGATCAGGCGCGGAAGCAGTACCCCGAGGGCGGCGAGGGTCTGGTCCCGGTTGCCGCCTCCGTCGTGCAGGAGGATCACCCCGCCGGGTTGCAGCTGGCGGTCGACGGCATCAAGGATCGCCTCGACGCCCGGCGCGGTCCAATCTCGGGTGTCCACAGACCAACCGAGCGGCTGCATGCCGTGGGTTGCAGCCACCTCCAACACGGTGGGGGACCAGTTGCCGCCTGGGGCGCGGTAGTAGTTGACCGGGGCACCCGCTGCCGCCGCCAGGTCACGCTGGGCCCCGACAATCTCGCTCCTGATCAGTTCCAAGGGCCTACCGGGCAGTTCGAGGTCATGGGTGCTGGTGTGGCTGCACAGGGCCATGCCCGCAGCGGCAACCTCACGGATCAGCGCCTCGTTGCCAGGGATCTGATCCCCGACCATGCAGAACGTCGCAACCGCTTCATGGCGCTTCAGCAGGGCGAGTACCTCGGGTGTGTAGCGGGAGTCCGGGCCGTCGTCGAAGGTCAACGCGACCCAGCGCCCGTCGCTCCCGCCGACTGAACTCAGCACGGTCGGTGTTGCCGCGACCGGGGGTTCTGCCACCGTCAGCGCGGCGGACCGGCCGGCCGACGGCAACCCCGTTGAGCCCGTCGCGCCGCCGGTTCCGCCGATCGCGAGACCGACGAGCAGCCCCACGGTCAGACCGATCACCAGGCCGATGAGCAGAGGTCCAGCCCGTCGTGGAGTGAACCGGACCGGTGGGGCAGGCGACCGCGTGGGCGACGGGTGACTGGCTGAGGATCGGGGGGCTGCCGCGATACCCGGCCGAACCGGACGTGATGGGAAACCCGGGTCGGGCGGTCGGTGGACCCATCGGTCGTCCGACCCGCGGTTGCCCACTTGATGTTCCTACCGGATCGCCTCGGCAGACCTTGCCGGACACGCCCAATGACGGCCGCGTGACTGAAGAGTCACCGTCTCGTCCGCGAGTGCGGCCCGGGCGGAAGCGCGGACGCGCCGATCGACAGAGATCGACCGCCAGCCCGTAAGGCCTAGTCCAGGTAGTCGCGTAGGACCTGGGAGCGGCTGGGATGACGCAGTTTGGACATCGTCTTGGACTCGATCTGGCGGATCCGCTCGCGGGTCACGCCGTAGACCTGGCCGATCTCGTCCAGGGTGCG
>JACCUM010000224.1 GCA_013811805.1 Geodermatophilaceae bacterium
CGCAGCCAGCCGATCCGGCGTTCCAGGCTGCGCAGCAGCTCACCGGTGCCGACGAACTCCTGCCAGCGCGCCAGCACCTCGCCGCGCAGCAGCGACCCGTCGGCGGTGCCCTCGGTGACCCAGGCACCGGCTGCCCGATATATCCCGTCAGCCTCGGCGCGCAGCCGGGCGATGGCTTCGAACTGTTCGGCATGGGCACTGATCAGCAACGGCGTACGGCTGATCAGGTGGGTGATCGCACCTTCGAGGGTCTGCCGTACCACCGCGGCCCGGGCGGCACTGTCCGCGGCTAGATTGCCCAGCCAGATGCGCAGCGGCATGACCGTGTTGAGCGGGATCAGGCCGTCTTCGAGTGCCACCTCGGGTACGACGAACAAGGGTGCCTGACCGAGCCCCTGCTCAGTCAGCATCTCCCGAAGATGGGCGCTGATCTCGTGGACAGCCTGGGGGGCAACCCGATCCAGCACCATTGCGACGGCGACCGCGCGCTCGACGGCCAACCGCAGGAACCCCCACGGGACCGCGTCGGCGTACCGGGCTGCCGAGGTCACGAACAACCAGAGGTCGGCGGCGGCCAGCAGCTGGTCGGCCATCTCGCGGTTCTCGGTGACCACCGAGTCGACGTCCGGAGCATCCAGCAGGGCCAGGCCGAGCGGCACCGTCGTGTCGGTCGCCAGCCGCAGGGAGACCCCGGCCGGGCCGTCACCGGTGGTGCGAGCCAGGCCGGGCAGCACCCGGTCGCTGGCGAACCAGCCTTGGTCCTCGGGATTCAGGACCAGAACCGGTGAGCGGGTGGTCGGGCGAAGGACCCCTGGTTCGCTGACCTGACGCCCGACCAGTGAGTTGACCAGGGTGGATTTCCCCGCGCCGGTGGAGCCGCCGACGACGACCAGCAGCGGCGCGTCGAGTCGGGACAGCCGGGGCAGGATGTAGTCCCTGAGCTGGTCGGCCACCGACTGCTGAGTCCGGCGCGCCTCACGAGCGGCGGGTAGGTCGAGAGGGAACGCGCAGCTGGAGACCGTGACGCGCAGCTTGTCCAGGGCAGCCAGCAACGGGCTGCTCGCGGGCGCGGTCATGAACCTATTGTCCTATGTCACAGATGAGCGTTGATGTCCGCCGGGCCGATCGACAGCTTCAGCTCCCGATCCAACGTCGCTGAAAGGCGTACGACCTCCTCGGTCAACAGCCGGCGCAGCCCGGCCTCGGGGGAGTTGAACACCTCGACCCGGACCTGTTCGGTGGCCCCGCCCATGCGGCGGTAGGTCCAAACCCCGGCCACCACGCCGTCGATCAGCAGGACCGGCAACGGTCCACACAGGAACCGCCGCGCGGAACCTCGGACGAAGGCGCGCCCATGGGCGGCCGCCCGCTCGGCAGCTGCCGGCGGGGCGAACTCGTCACGCGGATGTGAACCGACGGCGAAACAGTCGAAGTAGCCCAGCAGCCGGACGCAGTCGTTCACCGGCTGCCAGTGCTCCGGCTCGGACTCGAGCAGCGCCGAGGACCGGTAACCCTCGACGTCGACCGCGATCAACTCGTCGGTGAGTGCGGCATAGACCTTGCGCGCCAGGCCCGCTGGTATCGCGAACCACTGGGCGAACTCTTGGTGGGTGGCCGGTCCGTACGCCGCGAGGTATCGCCTGGCCACCTCGACGAGTACGGCCGGGGCCGCACCGACCAGTACGTCGTCGCCGGTGGTCCACGCCTGGGTGACAGTGTCGGGCAACCACTCGTCGGCTCGTACGAACGTGACCCGATTGCCTTGCGGCGGACCGAAACACAGCACCCCTCGGGCAACTGCTTCATCCACCGCCAACCGCCAGTGCGGCCAGCCCGTACTCCACGCAGGTGACGCTTGGATGTCGACCCACGGTCCGCACTCCTCGCTGATCGCCGCGCCGAGTTCGGCGCGGGTGAGCACGGTTCCGTGCGTGACCGACAGCACCGCCGTACGCAACTCCTCCGCCTGGTCCGGAGTGGGTACGACCAGTTGGTCGTCCGGTGGGGTTTCTTGCGGATCCTGGTCGGGCAAGGCACGAGTCGCGGCGTTCCACAGCGAGAGTTCCTGTGCGGCAACCACATGCACCGTGCCACGCGGCCCGTACGTTTTGACCAGCGACCGGTCCTGCCACAGCGCGTCGGCGAGCAATTCCACGTTGGCATCGCGCACCCGGCGGGTCAGGGAGAGTGCCGCCGCCGACCCCACTTGGGCGTGGATGCCGCAGACGGTCGAGGTCACCTCGACGGCCGAGCCGGCCGGCTCCGGCGCGAACAAGCCGTGCCGGCGCAGCCGGTACCCACGCACCTGGTCCCACGTCAGCGACAGGCCGGCCGGCAGAACGCTCACGAGTCTCACTGTGCCGTACGCCCCCGACCATCCCCTCTCCGTTCAGGACGTTATGCGCATAACGTCCGCCCTTGGTGCCGATTTCGGGACGTTATGCGCATAACGTCCGGACTTGGCCGGACAATGTTTCGGTGCGCCGCTCTCGACAGCGACCCCGGTTCGGGCCAAAGTGATCCCGATCACGCGGTGACGGCACCGCTTGGCAGGACGGAGAGATCGACATGGCGCAAGCGCCAGCCACCGATTCACCGGACACCGACTCGCAGGGTGAACCCGCACTCCGGCGAGTGATGGGGCCCAAGCTCCTTTTGCTGTTCATCGTCGGAGACATCCTGGGTACGGGCGTGTACGCGCTCACCGGTCAGGTCGCCGCGGAGGTGGGCGGTGCGGCCTGGGTGCCCTTCCTCGTCGCTTTCGTCGTCGCCACCATCACCGCCTTCAGCTATCTGGAGTTGGTCACGAAGTACCCGCAGGCCGCCGGCGCCGCGCTCTATACGCACAAGGCATTCGGGATCCACTTCGTGACCTTCATCGTGGCCTTTGTCGTGATGTCGTCGGGCATCACGTCGGCCTCCACCGCCTCCCGGGCCTTCGCCGCCAACCTCGGGAAGGGCTTCGGGCTCGACATCGGCCCAGGCGTGATCGTCCTGATCGCGCTGGGGTTCATGTTGCTCGTGGCGGCCATCAACTTCCGCGGCGTCGGGGAGAGCGTCAAGGCCAACGTGGTCCTCACCCTGGTCGAGCTATCCGGTCTGCTGCTGGTAATCCTGGTCGGACTGTTCGCCATCTTCGGCGGTGAAGCGGACTTCTCGC
>JACCUM010000249.1 GCA_013811805.1 Geodermatophilaceae bacterium
CTATCAGCCGTTGCTGATGACCCGCATCGGCAAGACGCCGAGCGACCCGGCCCCCGACCTCGCCGGTCGCTCCGGTGACGCCGATCATCGGCTCAGCGTATCGGCGGTGCGAGCATCAAAGGTGGGCTCAGCCGACAGTAGCGTCGGCGATCAGATCCTCGATGAGGGTCAGTAGCGTCCGGATCGGGACGCCGGTGCCGCCCTTGGGGTTGTAGCCCCATGCGCTACCAGAGTTGAAGGCCGGGCCAGCGATGTCGATGTGCGCCCACTCCGTGCCCTCGGAGACGAACTCGGACAGGAAATGTCCGCCGACGAGCATCCCGCCGAGCCGGTCGGTGTTCGCGTTGATCAGGTCGGCGACCGAGGAGTCGATGCCTTTGCGCAGTTCCGGCGGTAGCGGCATCGCCCACATCGCCTCACCGGATCGCTCACTTGCAGCGATGACCCGGCCGCGGAGGTCATCGCTCCCCATCACACCGGCCGTCCGGGCCCCCAAGGCAATTCGAGCCGCGCCGGTCAACGTCGAGGTTTCGATCAGCCAGTCCGGCTCGTCCTCGCAGGCCCGGGCGATGGCGTCGGCCAGGACGACTCGGCCCTCGGCGTCGGTGTTGGTGATCTCGGCGGTCTTACCGTTGCGGAAGGTGACAACGTCCGCCGGCCGGTAGGCCGTACCGCTGGGCAGGTTCTCGGCCATCGGGATCGTGGCGATCAGCTCGACCGGCAGACCCAGTTCAGCGATCAGACAGGCCGTGGCGACCATCGCGGCAGCACCGGCCATGTCGGATTTCATCTCATCCATCTTCGCCGCGGGCTTGATCGAGATACCGCCCGAGTCGAACGTGATGCCTTTGCCGACGATGGCGATCTTGCAGACCGCGCGGACGCTTGGCGTGTGATGCATCCGGACCAATCGGGGTTTGCGGTCCGAGCCGGAGCCGACGGCCAGCACCCCGCCATAGCGACCCTTGGCCAGCGCTTTCTCGTTCAGGATCTCGATCCTCAGTCCAGCCGCCTTTCCGGCCACCTCGGCGCGGCGGGCGAACTCGGCGGGATAGAGATCGTTCGGCGGGGCATTGACCAGGTCGCGGGTGAAGGCGACCGCCGTGAAGACGGCCTGGATCCGCCGCAGCTCGGCCTTGAGGGCGCGATCCTTGGCGTCGGCAACCAGCAGGTCGACCCGCTGTGCAGGAGCGTCTCGAGCCGGCGGCGTCTTCGACTTGTGCGCCAGATAGCGGTAGGTACCCAACAGCGCACCCTCGCCAGCGGCCCGGATCCGGTCCAGGGAACCCTCGGTGGCGTTGGCTTCGTAGGCCAGCGCGTTCAGGACACTCCGTCGCCCATGCAACGCTCGTACGGCCGACCCGGCGGCGCGGCGAATGCTCTCGGCCGAATACCCGCCACCCTCCGGGGCGCCGAGCCCGACAGCAGCGACGACCGGGAACGGGCCGGCCCCCAGCGTGGCGATCCGGGTGACCTCCCCCTCGCCGCCGCAGGCGGAAAGCACCTTCAGGGCATCCGGGAGTTTGCCATCCAACAAGTCGTCGAGTGCCTGTGCACCCGGGGTCAGCAGAGGACGCGTCTTGCCCTTGCCGATCCCGACGATGATGGCGTCGGCAGTCAGCGACGCCAGGGCTTTGTCGGTGGCGTGCAGTGTGGGCATTCCACGGATGCTATCCGGAGGGCACCGCCTCTATGCATCGCCGCCGGGCGGACGGCCGGCCACTAGCGTGTCCGGCCATGACCGCGCAGCGCTCCCCGCTCCATGACCGGCACGAGGCACTTGGCGCGAAATGGGCAGACTTCGGCGGGTGGACGATGCCGGTCGAGTATCCCCGCGACGGGGGTGGGGTGCTGGCCGAGCACCTGGCCGTACGTACGGCCGTGGGCATCTTCGACGTCTCGCATCTGGGTAAGGCCACGGTGTCGGGACCGGGAGCCGCCGCCTTCCTCAACTCCTGCCTGAGCAACGACCTCGACCGGATCGGACCTGGGCAGGCGCAGTACACGCTGTGCTGCGACGACACGGCCGGTGGCGTCGTCGACGATCTGATCGCCTACCTGCGTGGGCCTGACGAGGTCTTCCTCGTCCCGAACGCGGCCAACACCGCCGAGGTCGCACGGCGCCTGCGCGCCGCGGCGCCGGACGACATCGACGTCATCGAGCAGCACGCGGACTTTGTCGTCCTGGCCGTGCAGGGGCCGCGGTCGGCCGACGTGCTGACGACCGTCGGACTGCCCGCTGACCACGACTACATGAGTTTCACCGAGACGTCCTGGCGCTCGCCAGCTGGACAGTCGGCGCCGGTGATCGTGTGCCGGACCGGCTACACCGGGGAGCACGGGTACGAACTGGTCGCCCCGTCGGGTGCCGGGCCGCCCTTGTGGGATGCAGTTCTGGAAGCCGGGGCCGAATATGGGATCCGCCCAGCCGGGCTCGGCGCGCGCGACACGCTGCGAACCGAGATGGGGTATCCGCTGCACGGCCAGGACCTGTCCCTGGACATCACGCCCAACCAGGCCCGTAGCGGCTGGGCCGTGGGCTGGGACAAACCAGCGTTCTGGGGTTGTACGGCCTTGCACGCCGAGAGACAGGCAGGGCCGCCATCTCTGCTCTGGGGGTTACGAGCCGCTGGGCGCGGCATCATTCGTCCGCACCTTCCGGTGCTCGACTCGTCCGGCACGCCGGTCGGTGAGACGACCAGCGGGACGTTCTCCCCGTCCTTGCGCGTCGGGATCGGCCTGGCTCTGCTCGACCGGGACATCGGCATCACCGGCGGCAGCGAACTCCTGGTCGACGTACGTGGGCGTCCCTTGGCCGTGACAGTGATCAAGCCGCCCTTCGTCGAGGCGCATGTCCGGTAGTTAGCCTGATTGCATGAGCTGGACATGGCGGTACGAGGACGCGGCCGGAGCGGCACTGGATGCGCCCGAGCCGGAGGCCTTCGAGAGCCGCTCCGACGCCGAGAGTTGGCTGGGGGAGAACTTCGCAGAGCTGGCTGACGACGGTGTGGCTGCGGTCACGCTGTTCGAGGGCGAGACCAAGGTCTACGGCCCGATGAGCCTCGCCGCCGCCGGGTGATCGCTGACTCTCAGATGTCGTCGCCGACGGACACCACCGGCTTGGGGAAGCGCCAACGGCGAACCATCGTCGCCCGGGTCACCCCGTACCAGATCAACCCCCGGCTGGAGTCGGTAGCGTCGGGCAGCCGCTCGGCGACCGTATTCTTGATCCGACGGCCGAGAAACACCGAGTCCACGATGATCGCGACGAAGAAGGCCATCCACAGAAGCACGGTGTAGCTGCGAATTCGAGTGTCCGGGATGAAGTAGCCGACCAGGACGAGTGCTGCGATGAGCAGGAATACGCTGCCGATGTTGCGCCTCGAGTCGACGATGTTGCGGACCAACCG
>JACCUM010000286.1 GCA_013811805.1 Geodermatophilaceae bacterium
CACCATCGACCAGGATGCGCCCGGAGCTGGGCTCGATCATCCGGTTGATCATCCGAAGCGAGGTCGTCTTACCGCATCCGGACGGTCCCACGAAGCAGGTGATCTTGCCGGTGGGCAGTTCCAGGTCCAGATCGGCCACCGCAGTGGTCCCGTCGGGGAAGACCTTGCTCACTGCCTCGAACGTGATCACGGGCGGTGCACCCCATCGCTTCCCGGCTCCGTCAAACGCTACGCTGGTCGAACGCTACGCTGGCTGCATAGGGTGATTCATAATGAAGAGCGCCTGAATGCCTGTCAACCCCGCCGCCTGCCGTCCGACGTGGTGCACGCGGCGACACTGACTACCGGGAATGCGATGTACCAGCACGACCGAGCGGCGGCCAGCACTGCTCCGAACCCAGTCGTGGTGACCGGATTGACCTTGACCTGCCCCGACGTGGTCGCGGTGGCGCGGCAGGCCCGCCCCATTTCGCTGCATCCGGACGGTCGGCGTCGGGCAGCGCTTGCCCACAGCATGGCCGAGCACATCGTCGGCCAACGCAGCGTGTACGGCCGGACGACCGGCGTGGGAGCCAACCGCGTCGAGGCTGTCGCTGCCGACGACCGCGGCCACGGGCTCCGGCTGTTGCGCAGTCACGCGAGCGGCACGGGGCCGCTGGAGTCCCCCGACCGGGTACGGGCGGCGATGGTCGTGCGGCTCAACCAGCTGGCGGCCGGTGGCTCCGGCGTTGCGCCGGAGCTTCTCGACGGGCTCGAGGTGGCTCTGGTCGCCGGCGCCGTCCCGGCCATCCACCGCCTGGGCTCGATCGGTACCGGAGATCTCTGCGCGCTGGCCGAGCTGGGGCTGACCCTGTGCGGCGATCTGTCGTGGCGCAGCGGCGGCCCGCCGCCGGTGCAGCTGACGAGCACCGACGCGCTCGCGCTGATCAGCAGCAACGCGGTGACGATCGGCGAGGCGGTTCTGGCCCACCATGACCTGAGCGTGCTGTTGGCCGCCTCCGAAGTGGTCACCGGTCTGTCCTTTCTCGCGCTCGGCGGAGCGGCCGAGGCCTACGGCGCCCCGGTGCAGGGCGCTCGCGCTCACCCCGGCCAGGCGCTGGTGGCGCAGCGGTTGCGGGACTTGCTGGCGCTGGACGGCGGCGCGGCGCGGCCCGGCCGGCGGCTGCAGGATCCGTTCTCCCTGCGTGCCGTACCCCAGGTGCACGGCACGGCGGTCGACGCCCTGTCCCACTTGGGCTCGGTGCTCGCGGTGGAGATCAACGCCCGGGCCGAGAACCCACTCATCGACCTCGAGACGGCGGATGCCTGGCACAACGCCAATTTCCACACCGGATACCTGGCCCACGCGCTGGACGGTGCCCGCTCGGCGATCTATCCGGTCGCCGAGTTGTCCGCGGCCCGCCTCGGGGACCTCATCGACCCCGACTTCGCCAACCTGCCAGCATTCCTGGCCGACGGGCCGCCGGGCAGCTCCGGCGTGATGATCCTGGAATACGTTGCCCACGACGGGGTCGCCTCCCTGCGGCACTCGGCCCTGCCCGCGGCGCTGGGCACCGCCGTCGTCTCTCGCGGCCTGGAGGACCACGCCAGCTTCTCCACCCACGCGGCCAGGTTGGCCAGCACGGCAGTTCCGGCCCTACGGGCGGTGCTCGCCGCGGAGCTGGTCGCGGCGATCCGCGCCCTGGCGATGCAGGACGGGCCGGACGCTTCGTACCCGATCCGAAATGCGTACGACCTGGCGCGTACGAGTCTCGACCCTGAGCTGACCGACCGCCCGCTGTCGGCAGATCTCGATGTTGCCGGGCGCCTGCTCGAGGCCTACGGCGCTGCGCCCACCGCTTGAAAGACCTGGCGATGGCGCCCGGGCTCCGCCGCGCCACCGGTGAGCAGTCGCTGCGGGTTCGCCACGAAGAGCGCGTGGCTGAACGCCGCACCCAGGCCCGGGTCGGTCGGTTCGGCGTACGGGCGGTCCGATCCGTGCACGAGCGCGTCCACCCCGGTCACCCGGACGGTCGCGTCGATCGCGCGGGTGCCGTACGAGGAGGTCTCGTAATAGACGGCCGGGTCGATCCGGCCAAGCGCACCGCCGCGAGCAGCGAGCC
>JACCUM010000293.1 GCA_013811805.1 Geodermatophilaceae bacterium
CTAGCGGGAGTTTCCGGGGTAGGTCTTGGGCCGGTGCTGTGGCCGTCTCGAAGAATCTTTGAAATAGGTCTCTGACCAGCGCGTTTGTCGGCGGGCAATGCTCGCGTTTGTTAGCGCGATAGTGTATTACCTAGATATGCCTTCAATCATCGGGAAGAAGCAGGGGAACAAGACGTACTACTACCTGGTCGAGTCGGCCCGGGTCGACGGCAAACCAAGGATCGTGTCCCAGCAGTACCTCGGCTCAGGCGAAGAGGTCGCCGCTCGTCTGGCCGGAACCGGACCAGGTGAACCGCAACGCTGCCAGCAGCGCAGCTTCGGGGATCTGGCCGCAGTGTGGTCGATGCTCGAGGATCTCGGCGTGGCCGAAGTGATCGACTCCGTCGTCGGTCCCCGACGGGCCGACGCCGCCGCGTCGGTCGGCACCTACATCGCGCTGGCGTGCGCCAACCGGGTCGTCGCCCCCCGCTCGAAACGGGCGTTCGAGGAGTGGTGGGCGACCACCGCCGGGCCTCGCATGGTCCGCCTCCCCGCCGGCGCCGTCGATCACCGCCGGTTCTGGGAGGCGATGGACCACATCAGCCAAACCCAACTACGTGAGATCGAACAGGTCATCTACGCCCGGATCGTGGAACGCCACAACATCGACCTGTCCGGGCTGGTGCTCGACATGACCAACTTCGCGACCTACATCGACTCCGCGAACGAGCGGGCCCCGATCGCCCAGCGCGGCCACGCCAAACAGAAACGCACCGACCTGCGCCTCGTCGGGTTGGGCCTCGTCGTGTCGACCGACGGTGGCATCCCGCTGTGTTCCCACGCCTACGCCGGCGACCGACCCGACGTCACCCAGTTCGGGGCGATCGTCGACGAACTCGTCGCCCGCTGGGGTGAACTCGCCGGCACCTCAGGTGACCTGACCCTGGTCTATGACGCCGGGCAGGACTCCACCGCCAACCAGACCCTCATCGCCGACAGCCCGCTGCACTTCGTCGGGTCGCTCCCACCAGCAGACTTCCCCGAACTGCTCGCCGTCCCGGCCGCAAAGTTCGCGCCGGTCGGGGAGCGCTACCCCGGGGTGTCCGCCTATGAGACCCGGGTCGTCGCCCTCGGCGCCGAACGCCGCGTCATCGTCACCCACTCACCGACACTGCACACCAAACAAGTCGCCGGGTTCGCCCAGACCACCACCAAAGCCGGTCGCCGCCTCAGCGAACTCGCCGAACGCCTCGCCCGCGGCAAGACCCGACGCCAACGCCCCGCCGTCGAAGCCGAGATCGCCCACATCTGCTCACCCCGCTGGATCAACCGGGTCATCACCACCACCCTCACCGGCGACACCCCCAACACACTCAGACTCAACTGGCACATCGACACCACCGCCCGCAACACGCTCGAAGCCGAACAATTCGGCAAACGCATCCTGTTCACCGACCACGACCACTGGCCCGCCGTCGACGTCGTCGCCGCCTACCGCTCCCAACACCACGTCGAAGCCGACTTCCGACAAATGAAAGACCCACGAGTCGTCTCGTTCAGCCCGATGTTCCACTGGACCGACCAAAAGATCCGCGTCCACGTCTTCTACAGCGTGCTCGCCCTCACCATCGCCCGGCTGATGACCCGCCAAGCCGCCCACACCGGGATCACCATGAGCGTCCGCGAACTACTCGACACCCTCGCCCACATCAACGAAACAATCCTTCTATACCCCGGCGAACGCGGCCGACCCCGAGCCCGCCACATCCTCACCGACCCCGACCCCACCCAACAACGCCTCTACAACCTGTTCAAACTCGACACCTACGCACCCCGCCGATAACCGAGTTAGGTAATACAACCTCGCCGCCCGAAAACCCCCACCGAGCTGGAACAACGCCGCACCCTCACGAGCTAGCCAGGAAACTCGGGCTAGATGTTGGGGGAACCGTGTTCATACTTCGTTCTCGTGCCCTGCTAGCGGCCGGCATGACCGTGTCGCTGCTGGGTGGTTTGGCCGTGGCTGAGTCGAGCGGCGCGGCCTCGACGATCACCGAACCGCCGTCGGACGCGTCAGAGGACACGATTGAAGGCCTTTTCGACGTCGACAATGGCCGTCGCCTCTACCTCGAGTGCGAAGGCACCGGCTCACCGACCATCGTCTACCTCCACGGGACTGGGGGCCCGTCGTCGAACGCCGAACCGGTACTGAGCCTGCTGCGGGATGACTACCGCGCCTGCGTCTACGACCGGGCAAACGTCGGACGCAGCGATCCCGCGGAGGGACCGCTGACGGCGGCTGACGCCGTTGAGGATCTGCACACTCTGCTCGCGACTGCCGAGGTGCCCGGTCCATACGTCTTCCTGGGCGGCTCGCGCGGCGGGGTCGTCGCCTTCGTCTATGCCGGCACGCATCCCGACGACATTGCTGGAGTCGTGCTCCTCGACCCCGACGTCCCCGGTATAGGCGCCTGGGAGCAAGAGTTCATACCCGAGGAGATGTTGGTGCCGCCCCCTTGGCAGGACGATGTCGAGCAGATGGACGTCGAAGGATCATTGGTCGATCTCGACGCCGCGGCAGGCAACGTCCCGGCCGTTCCCGCCATCCTGTTCGCCCTCGAGCACTACGACTTCCCGCCGGAATTTCTCGAGGGAGCCGCTGAGGGGCTCTATCAGTTGCAACAGGACGCGGTCGGCTACTTTGATCCGGGTGAGGTGCGCGTCGTCGACACGCCGCACTACATGGAGCCGGAGATCCCCGAGGAAATCGCCGCCGCCGTGCGCGAAGTAATCGGCGCGCCGCCGTCGACCGAAACCTCCGAGCCCTCGGTGGCCACCACCTCAACCTGACGAGCGGCGAGGGATCAGGCTCGCCCTCTGTGGTGAACTGGATGGCTCGACTCCGCAGCGGGCGGAGACGCGTCCACCAAGCACACACGTAACTGCCGATCGGTGCTCGCGTCGGAGCACACGAGCACCTCCGCAAAGGACTAAGAACGTGGTCTTGCCGGCGTTGTGGTCGCCGGCGACGATCAGGTTCTCGCCGGCTCGGAAC
>JACCUM010000325.1 GCA_013811805.1 Geodermatophilaceae bacterium
AGCTAGGCTCGTTTCGCCGCTGCGCGGCCTCCGCGGGTGTAGTTCAATGGCAGAACATCAGCTTCCCAAGCTGACAGTGCGGGTTCGATTCCCGTCACCCGCTCCACGCTCAGAGGGGCCATCCGGCCAGGTCAGAGCCCTGTTTCACGCTCCCGGTCGAGTGGACTCAATATCCCTCAATAGCCCCCAATGGCCTTTCACTAAGGCCTAGATTAGGCCCGGCTGCCCGGTCTACGTCGGTGCGTCGAGAACCTGTTGACCAGACTTGACGACGTGCTCGGTCCAACGGGGTGCCATTCCAATAGCGAAGCTCGGCGCGGCCATACGCGGATCGGGTGCCCACATCGCGGGGTCGGCGGCGTTAGGATCGGCGTAGGCCGATCTGGAAAGCTCCCGGATGACGTCAGGCACGACACTGGTGGTACACCGTAAATGTGGTGATCTCAAAACTCGGGAACGCGCAGTCCAACTCCGAGTCGGAGCTGAGCGGCTCCGCACCGCCGCACCCCGCGATCAGCAGCGTGCTGACAGCCGCGAACCACCGACGCCGAACATGTCTACAGACGCTAGAGGGTTCCTGGCGGTTCCTGGGGGTTCCTGGGCACGCCCACAGTCGGGTGAGCGAAAGCGTTGGCCGAGCCGGGCACGTTATCTCGCGCATGGCTGCCAGACCTGAGTTCAACGCGATCAGGAGGTCGAGGGCTTCCTCCAGCCGCACCTCGCCGACGATGATCCGGGACGGGCGCATCCGCAGGGCTTCCTTGACCAACCGCCGGAGCAGGATCGCCCCTTTACCTTCGAGGTTGGGCTGGCGGGTCTGCATCGAGACCACATCCGGCAACGGGATCCGCAAACGAAAGGACGATAAAGAACACATGTGAGGCTCCCCGCAATGCCGCTGCTGGGGCCGCCGCTGGGGAATGTTTGCTGGGGCCGCCGCTTGGGCGCCGCGTTGCTGCTCGATCAGGCCGACATCAACTGGCGACGCCATCCCCCTATCCACCCTGGACGAGGGGACGGGGGGCGCCTCACATTCCGGGGCGCCTGTTTGCGTCCTTCGTGTCGCCGTTGGGTACCTGCTCGGGCGGCACCCATCCACCGATGCCTGGAATCAGCCATCGTCCGTGCTCGGGCCGAGCCTGGCTCACGCCGTGTTCTGACAAGGATCAAGATCAACGGACGCGGCTGACTGTTGCTCGTGGTCATGGCCCGGAGTTTCGAGGGGGTTCCAGGTTGTGGAGTCCTCTGGTCGTGGCCGGCGCGGCCGGGAGCGTGATCTCGAAGCGGGCTCCAGGTCGACCGCGAACGAGCGCCACGTCGCCTCCGTGTGCTTCGGCAATGGCCCGCACGATGGCCAGACCGAGTCCGGCGCCAGTCCTGGCACCGTCCATCGCGCTCCGTTGGAAGCGTTCGAAGATGCGGTCAGCGTCTTGTGTTGGTACCCCGGCTCCGTGGTCGTCGACCCACAACCGGGCGTACCCACCTTCGATGCTGGTACCCATCTGGATCGTCGTGCCCTCGGCGGTGTGCTTCGCGGCGTTGTCGGCGAGCTGCAGCATCGCCTGGGTGAGGCGGCGGCGGTCGCCGAGGACGACCGTTGGGTCCCGGGCGTCCACCTTCCAATCCCGAACCGCCATGGCCTGGGCCTTGCGATGCACTTCACGGACCAGGTCACGAAGGTCCAGCGGCTCAAGCTGAAGAAACTCTGGCTGGTCCGCTTGGGCGAGCAGGAAAAGATCGTTGACGATTTCTGTCATCCGGTCGATCTCGTCGGTGATCAGGGCGATGGTTTCCTGGCGTTGCTGGGGTGTTTCGTACAGTTCGAGCAGTTCCACGTGACCTCGGATGATCGTCAGGGGTGTGCGCAGTTCATGGCTGGTGTCGTCCAGGAAGCGACGCTGTGTGGCGAACACCGCCTCCAGCCGGGTCAGCATGTCGTTGAAAGTTGCGGCGATCTGCGAAGCCTCGTCGCCGCCCGAGATCGGGATCCGTTGGGTCAAGTCCGTGTCGGTTATTCGCCTTGCCGTACTGGCCAGCGATCGCAACGGTCGCAGGATGCGTCCGGCAAACGCGAATCCCACAAGCGAGGCGACGACAAGGGTGCCGATCTGGATTGCGATCTGCGTGCCGACCGCGGCGTCGATCTCGCGGCGCTCGAATGCCGGAAAGTTCACCACCACGAACAGGCCGTCCTGCCGGTCGCCTTGCAGGGGCATGGCAACGTAGCGGGCCAGGCCTAACTGTGTGTTGATGTCTCCGCTTTCTGAGCGCTCCAGCGACAGCCAGTAGGTGATCGCCGGTGCTATCTCGGTCGCGGCCGCGGCGTCCTGAGCTCTTCGCGACTCGTACAGTTCACCGTCCACGAAGGACAACAGCGCCTCCCCCTCGCTGGGGACCTTTCGGGTGAAGTAGACATCGAAGACGGCTTTGAGGTCTCCGTCGAAAGGTTCGCCTGTTTGCGGGTTGTTGCCGGCGCTCAGTAGGCGGAACTCCGCAGCCTCCTGCTCCAGACCTAGTTGCACCTCCTGCTCCAGTTCTTGGAGGAGAACCGTGCGCAGAACCAACACCGACCCAAGAGAGGACAACAGCAGCAGACCGACGACGACCGAAAGGATGCGTACCCGCATGCTCCCCAGCCAGGCTTGCCGTCCAGCCTTGGGTTCCACCATTCCGTGGAGACTAGGCACCCGAAGAGGCGGATGTCCTGTCCGTCGGCCCACTCCGTCATGTAACGCGTTCGACCGCCG
>JACCUM010000330.1 GCA_013811805.1 Geodermatophilaceae bacterium
CGATCCCGACCCTGTGCGCCACGATCGTCGGACAGCCGGGCTACTCACCGGACAACCGTTATCCCTCGACCGTGTTCCGGGTCGACGGCGGCAAGATCACGCAGCTCATCTGGTCACGAGCAGATGACGCCTCGGCGTCTGGCACCCTGCAGACCCTGGCTTCCCAAGCGCAGGTGTGTGCGGAGGTACCGAACTCCGAGGCGATGATCACCACCGGTGGCGTACAGACCGGGATCGGCGACGAGTATGCGGTCTTCCGCCGCACGCCTACGGTGTCCGGGCCCACGGTGTTCTTCGCGACCGTCGCCTTGGTCCGGGTCGGCGCGGATCTGATCGAGGTCTCCTTCACCTCGGACGCCATCGATCTTCCCGACGCCGAGGCTCGATGCCTGCGAGCGGCGGTCGCAGCCGTTCAAATGGCCAGTGGCGGCTAATTGTCCACTGCTCAGTCGAGAGAATGCGCCGCCCGAATCACTGTGACGATCTCGTCCATGATGTCGTTGATCCCGAAGTCCTTGGGCGTGAAGACTTGTGCGACCCCCAGCTTCAGCAGCCGGCGCGCATCGGCATCGGGCACGATGCCGCCGACCACGACCGGCACGTCGTCGAGCCCCTCGGCATGCAGTCCGTCGACCACCGCCGGCACGACTTGCAGGTGCGAGCCGGACAGGACCGAGAGCCCCACGACATGCACGTCCTCCTCGACTGCAGTGGCGATGATCTGAGCCGGCGTCAACCGGATCCCCTGATAGATCACCTCGAAGCCGGCATCCCGCGCGCGAACGGCGATCTGCTCGGCACCGTTGGAGTGCCCGTCCAGTCCTGGCTTGCCGACCAGCATCCGCAACCTGGACCCGATCTGCTCGCCGGTGTCGCGGACTCGCTCCCGTACCGCAGTCATCGCCTCGCTGGGGGCGGCGCCGCTGGGGGCTGAGGACACACCGGTGGGGGCGCGGTACTCACCGAAGACCTCGCGCAGCAGGCCCGCCCACTCCCCCGTGGTCACCCCGGCCCGTGCGCAGTAAACCGTGGCGACCATCAGGTTGTCCGCACCATTCGCGGCCTCGCGCAGCGCTTCCAGCGATTGCGCGACCTCCTCGGCGTCGCGCTGCGCCCGCCACCTGACCAGCGAATCCTGGGCGGCCCGCTCGACCGCCGGATCCACGGACATGATCGCGGCATCGAGATCGGCAAGTAGCGGGTTGTCCTCGGTGGTCTCGAACCGGTTGACGCCGACCACGACGTCGTCGCCGCTCTCGATCCGGGCGCGGCGCTGGGCCAGCGCGCTGACCATCTCGCTCTTCATGTAGCCGGACTCGACCGCGGCCACCGCGCCGCCCATCTCCTCGACGCGCGCGATCTCGGCCCGGGCACCAGCGACGAGATCGGTGACCTTCTGCTCCACCACGACGGAGCCGGTGAACAGATCCTCGTAGTCGAGCAGATCGGTCTCGAATGCCAGGACCTGTTGCATCCGCAGCGCCCACTGCTGATCCCACGGCCGGGGCAGTCCGAGCGCCTCGTTCCAGGTCGGCAGTTGCACCGCCCGGGCCCGGGAATCGCGGGACAGGGTGACCGCGAGCAACTCGAGCACGATCCGCTGGACATTGTTCTCCGGCTGCGCCTCGGTCAGTCCCAGCGAGTTCACCTGCACGCCGTACCGGAAACGCCGTTGCGCAGCCTCTTGTACGCCGTACCGCTCGAGGGTGAGTTCGTCCCAGAGTTGAGTGAAGGCGCGCATCTTGCACATCTCCTCGACGAAGCGCACCCCGGCGTTGACGAAGAAGGAGATCCGGGCGACCACGTCACCGAAGCGATCCGGTGGGACCTGACCGGAGTCCCTCACCGCATCGAGCACCGCGATGGCCGTAGACATCGCATACGCGATCTCCTGAACCGGCGTGGCTCCGGCCTCTTGGAGGTGATAGCTGCAGATGTTGGTGGGGTTCCACTTCGGCATCTTGGTGACTGTGTAGGCGACCATGTCGGTGATCAGCCGCAGCGAAGGCGCCGGCGGGAAAATGTAGGTCCCGCGCGACAGGTATTCCTTGATGATGTCGTTCTGCGTCGTGCCGGTCAGTGCTCTGACGGCCTCGGCGGGGTCTGTTTCCTCAGCTTGGGCCTGCTCTTCGGCGACCACTTCGTAGAGGGCGAGTAGCCACATCGCGGTGGCGTTGATCGTCATGGACGTGTTCATCGTGGCCAGCGGAATGCCTTCGAACAGCGCCCGCATGTCCCCGAGATGCGCGACTGGGACACCGACCTTGCCCACCTCGCCGACGGCCAGTTCGCTGTCCGCGTCGTACCCGGTTTGCGTGGGCAGATCGAAGGCCACCGAGAGCCCGGTCTGCCCCTTGGCGAGGTTGCGACGGTAGAGCGCGTTGGATTCCTTGGCCGAGGAATGCCCTGCGTAGGTCCGCATCACCCACGGCCGGTCCCGCTCTCCGGCGCTGGACGGGTACGGCATGGCCGAAGTCTAAGTGCGCTGTCCGGGTGTGGATGCCGGTTGGGCCAGTGGCGGTAACCACAGTGCAGCGCAGGGTTCTCACGCGCAGTGGCAGACTGGAGCGGCACGTGGCACAGACACCTGCGTGCACGGGTGAGACGAGGAGGCTGGTCGGATGCCGGTCGATGCGGGCAGCCTGCACTATGCGGTCGGCCCCGTCGCTGCGGTCGTCGTCTTGGTCCTGCTGATTCTGTTCATCCGGTGGGCTTTTGCACCCGTTCGTAGAGGTAACCGGTCCACACCTGCCCAGGGACTGCTGCGCTCGGTGGCGACAACGGGAACTCGGGAGTCCGCCATGGCGCTGCGTGCGGTCCTATCAGACGCGGGCATCCGGTCCACCATTTCTGCCCGCGATTCCACCCACGTCGACGTCCTGGTCTTCGTCGACGATGTCCCCACGGCCCGGTCACTGGCCCTCGGGTTCGGTCAGATCAGCGACGCATGAAAGCGTTACCACCCATGAAGGTGATCGGCACGACGGGCAGCGCCCCGGGCAAGGTGTCGTGACCATCGAGCCGGGCGACCTCTATCGCCTCGAGCCGGGCGCGGACATGCTGACCGCGGCGACCCTGGTCCAGGCCATCCCCGGCTTCATCGACGCTGGTTCGGCGGTGAACCTGGCGGTGAGCCAACTCCTGGACAGTCTTGAGCACGAGGTGGTGGTCCGCTTCGATCACGACGTACTCATCGACTACCGAAGCCGTCGGCCGCGACTGACGTTCAACGAGGATCACTACGAGGACTACGTTCCGCCCGAATTGGTGCTCTACCGGATGACCGATTCCGACGGGGTCAGCTTCCTGCTGTTGGCCGGCCCCGAGCCGGATTTCCTCTGGGACCGGTTCACCGAGGCGATGCTCGATCTCGTGACGCGCTTCGAGGTGCAGCGCAGCGTCGGCCTGTTGGGTATCCCGATGGCGATGCCGCACACCCGTCCGGTCACCGTGACCTCGCACGCCACTCGCCCCGGCCTGGTCACCGGTGCCAACTTGTGGCGGGGCAAGGTGGCGGTACCGGCGAGCCTCGGGGCGCTGCTGGAGATCCGGCTGGGCGATGCCGGCCTTGACGGGTTCGGCTTCGCCGCGCACGTGCCCTACTACCTGGCCGAGTCGGACTACCCAGCCGCTTCGGCCGCCTTGTTGGAGGCCACGGCCGCCTCGACTGGCCTGTCCCTGCCGCTGGGTGATCTGATCGAGGCCGGAACCCGGGTGATCGCCGCGGCCGACGAGCAGTTGTCCGGCAACGAGGAGATCGCCCGGGTGGTCTCGACGCTGGAACGTCAGTTCGACGCGTTGACCACCGAAGGCGGCGACACCGGCATCGCCGAGCTGTCCACGCTGTCCGCGGAGGACATCGGCGCCCAGGTCGAGCGCTTCCTCGCCCAGCACGACGAGGACAGCGCACCCCCCGACTCCTGACGGCCTGCCCTCCGGACGTTATGCGGGAAACCGGGTATGAATCGCGGTGGTTGGCTGTGCGGGGCTAGGCAGCGGGGCGGGCAAGCGCCGTGCGCAACGACCGCAGAAGCCCCGTCGGGTCACGTAG
Organism: Geodermatophilaceae bacterium; assembly: GCA_013811805.1. GTDB lineage: Bacteria > Actinomycetota > Actinomycetes > Mycobacteriales > Geodermatophilaceae > JACCQS01. The sequence goes on from JACCUM010000330.1 coordinate 4,052, forward strand.
ATCACTTGCCGTGGCGTGCAATACGACCCAACCGGCGTTGACCAGGTCGTTGAGCCGTCGCCGGTCGCGCCTCATCTGAAGCAGATCAGCATGATGAGCACCGTCGTACTCGAGGATGACTCTTTGCTCCGGCCACGCGAAGTCAACGCGAGCGACGAAGGTGCCTTCCACCCAAACCTCGAACTGAAGTACGGGCGGTGGGATGCCTGCCCGATGCATCGTCAGGCGTACGTGCGTCTCAGACGGTGACTCGCTTCGACCGTTGGCAAGATTGAAGACTTCCCGAGCCCGGGTAACGCCCCATGCGCCCACGCCAGAGGCTAGTCGCACCCCGAGTTCGTTGTCCGAAAGCGCGCTCCGATGCAGCAGTCCGTCGACGATGGCCAGAGCGGGGGCCGCTTCAGTCAAAGTGCAGACATCCCAGGCGGCGCGAACCGGCGATGTCACGCGCATCCCATCCACGACGGCGATGTCTGCTACCTGCACGGGTGTCCGATGCACCTTGATACCGCGTGGGCCGTCCACTCGAGTACCCGGAGGGCGAGCCACCATGACTACGGCGTCGTCTCGCGCGAACGAAACCCCGTACCACCATGCTGCCGAATGGCCGGTGAGAACGGACTCCGGCGGAAGGACCAGCGCGGCGGCTTGACAGCGAAGGCCGTGGTCGATCGTGACGCCGGCAACCACGTACACACCGTGCAGAACGCGTCGAAACTCCGGACCCAGCAGCCGTCGCCGGCTGACGAGTCCCTCGGCGAGAGCGTCTCGACCCCGAAACGGTCGTTCACGTAGAACAGCTGGGATCCGGGGAGTGGCCACACCTGAAGAGTGGCCCGACACACCGCTGCGCTACAGCGCCTGTCCACAGGCGCTGGTCACCCACCCGGGCCGAACCGGTCGACTTTCTGGGACGTTATGCGCATAACGTCCGGAAATGAGCCACAAACCGGGTGGTTATGCGCATAACGTCCAGGGTGGAGTGCCTAGCGTGGCATCGGAGTGGAGTGCAGGGTGACCTCGGCGCCTAGGCTGCGGAGCTGGCCGGCGAGGTCGGGATAGCCGCGAACGATGTGCTGGCCACCGCTGACCACGGTTGCGCCATCAGCGACCAGTGCGGCAAGGATCAACCCAGCTCCGGCACGGATGTCATGGGCTTCGACCGGGGCGCTGGACAGCCGCTCGCGGCCCCGCACCACGACGTGGTGGCCGTCGACCTGCACGTCGGCGCCCAGCCTGGCGAGCTCATTGACGAACATGAACCGGGCCTCGAACACGTTCTCGGTGATCATCGACGATCCCTGGCTGACCGATGCCAGCCCGACGGCCATCGGCTGCAGGTCGGTGGGAAATCCGGGATAGGGCAAGGTCACGATGTCGACCGCCTTCGGCCGGCCCTCCATCGCGATCCGGAAGCCCCCGTCCGTACTCGTCACGTCGGCCCCGGCATCACTGAGCTTGGTCAACGGTACGTCGAGGTGATGGGTACGGCCGTTGCGGATGTGTACGTCTCCACCGGTCATCACCGCGCCGTAGGCCAACGTCCCCGCAACGATGCGATCCGGGACCGTGGTGTGCGCCACCGGTTGGAGCCCTTCGACCCCGACGATCTCCAGGGTGGAGGTGCCTGCTCCGTCGATCTTGGCGCCCATCGCCACCAACATCGCGACCAGGTCGACGATCTCGGGCTCACGGGCGGCGTTGTCGATCACCGTCGTGCCAGTGGCAAGCACAGCGGCCATCAACAGGTTCTCCGTGGCTCCGACGCTCGGGAAATCCAGCCAGACCGTGGCACCCACCAAGGCGTCGGCCGTGGCGATCAAGAAGCCGTGTTCGTTGCGGATGTCGGCCCCGAGCCGGTTGAGCCCGGCGATGTGCAGGTCCAACCCCCGGGAGCCGATGTTGTCACCACCAGGCAGCGGCACAGTGGCTCGGCCACACCGCGCCAGCAACGGGCCCAGCACACAGATGGCTGCGCGCATCCGGCGTACCAGGTCGTAGTCGGTCTCGGTGGCCAGGTGGTGCGGCACCCCGATCCGAGCCGATTCGGACTCCACCTCGACCGTGCAGCCGAGCCGGCGCAGTACCTCGCCCATGATCGTCACGTCGGCGATGTCGGGTATCGCGTGGATAGTGCTGGTGCCCTCTGCCAGCAGGGCCGCGGCCATCAGCTTCAGCGCGCTGTTCTTGGCCCCAGTGACCGTCGCGTCCCCCACCAGCCGAGCACCACCGGTGACGGCGAAGATGTCCACACGTTCCCCCTGCAAACTGGTGGGCCCGCCGATGAGCGACCACAAGTGCGTCAGGCTAGCGTGCGGTCATGAGTGTCCGACTGACCCGCATCTATACCAAGACCGGTGACAAGGGCTCGACCAAGCTCGGCGACATGTCCGACGTCGCGAAGACTGACGTGCGGCTGGCGGCATACGCCGATGTCGACGAGACGAACTCGGTGATCGGTACGGCGCTGGCCCTCGGTCAACTGACCGCTGAGGTACGGGCAGTGCTGCTCGCCGTACAGAACGACCTCTTCGATGTGGGCGCGGATCTGTGTACCCCGGTGATCGACGATCCGCCCTACCCCCCGATCCGAGTCGCCGAGGACTACGTCACGCGGTTGGAGGGTCACTGCGACGACTTCAACGATCGGCTGGGCAAGCTCGACAGTTTCATCCTGCCCGGCGGTAGTCCCGGGGCGGCGTTGCTGCACCACGCCCGTACGGTCAGTCGACGGGCCGAACGTAGCACCTGGGCGCTGATCGAAGCCGACGGCGAGCGGACCAACCACGCCTGCGCCCGTTACCTCAACCGGCTCTCGGACCTGCTGTTCATCTTGGCTCGGATCGCCAATCCTGACGGTGACGTGCTGTGGCGGCCGCAGGCAAACGCCGCTGGGGCGGACTCAGACCCAGCCCGGCCCTAGGCGTCAGCCAGCTTTGACGTCGTGGATCGGGTATCCAGGTGGTTGGGCCTCGAGCCAGGACAGCAGGCCGTTGACCGCACCCGGACTCATGGCCACGAGTTCGAGCCGGTGCGGTGTCCGACAGGCCAGGATGCTCGTCGCCCGGGGCAACACGATCGCATCTCGTTCGCTCTGCTGGCGTCGTTCCACCACCTCGAGTTGGCCTCGGACCAGGACCCGAGCCGGTCGTGGGGACAGGGAGAAGACGCGATACCAGGACAGCTCGTCGCCGCCGAACCAGCCGACGCCCAGCGACCACCGCCGCGGCGACAGCTTGATCCACATCTCCACCGCCCCGATGCCGCGCAGCAGCAGGGACCGTCGGACGAAGAAGCTGATTACGAGAAGCACGACGAGCAGGAGCAGCAGGGAGGCGGCGATCAGCTTGCCGGTGGTCGTCATGGCCGCTGGCCCCCACACGGCATCGCCGGTTGCCTAGACCGTTTCCCCGGCCGCGAGAAGCCGTGACTCGGCCCGCCTGGCGGCGGCAATGGCGTCCTCGTCGTTCTCGTCGGCTCCGCGTGCCTCCTCCAGCGCTCGGCGCGCACGGGCGACGTCGATCTCGTCGGCGAACTCCGCGACGTCGGCGAGAATCGAGACTCCCCGGTCGGTCACCGACAGAAAACCCCCGTGCGCGACGACGACCAGTTCTTCTCCGGACTCCTGCCGGATCCGGACAGTCCCACCCTCTGCCAGCTGTCCGAGCAGCGGGATGTGTCCAGGTAGGATGCCCAACTCGCCCTCGGTGGTACGCGCGATGACCAGATCAGCCTCGCCGGACCAGATCTGGCGCTCGACGGCGACCAGCTCAACGTTCAACGGCACGGTTCTCCTCGACGACTCGGTGGCTGCCCAGGCTAGGACTTCTCCGACGTTTGCGGTGAATCCTCAGTGGAATCGATGGCGGAGTTCGTCGTCGACTCGTCGCTGGTCTCGACCGTCGGCTCGGTCGAGGACTTGGTCGGCTCGGTCGAGGACTTGGTCGGCGCGATCGAGGACCCAGACGCTTCGGTTGGGGTCTCCGCCGGCTCGGTCGAGGTCTCGGCCGGCTCCTCGGTCGACGCCTCGGAGGAGTCCGTCGAGGCCCTCTCAGCGGACCTGCGGCTCGGCTTCTCCCCGCCCAGCTCCTTGCCTTTGGCCTCCACGTCGTCCAGGCCACCACAGAGATAGAAGGCCTGCTCGGGCAGGTGATCGTACTCACCCTTGGCTACCTTGTCGAATGCCTCGACCGTGTCGCCGACGGATAGGAACGATCCCGGCTGGCCGGTGAACTGCTCTGCGGCGTACATGTTCTGGGACAGGAAGCGCTCGATCCGCCGGGCCCGTCCGACCAGGACCTTGTCCTCCTCGGACAGTTCGTCGATCCCGAGGATGGCGATGATGTCCTGCAACTCCTGGTAACGCTGCAGGATCCGCTTGACCTCCTGAGCGACCCGGTAGTGCTCGTCGCCAACGTACTGCGCCGCGAGAATCCGTGACGTCGAGGTCAGCGGGTCCACTGCCGGGAAGATGCCCTTCGAGAACACCGACCGGGACAGCTCAGTGGTCGCGTCAAGGTGGGCGAAGGTGGTCGCGGGTGCCGGGTCGGTGTAGTCGTCGGCGGGTACGTACACGGCTTGCATCGAGGTGATAGAACGACCCTTGGTCGAGGTGATCCGCTCCTGCAGTTCACCCATCTCGTCCGCCAGTGTGGGCTGATAACCCACGGCCGACGGCATCCGGCCCAGCAGCGTGGAGACCTCCGAGCCCGCTTGGGTGAACCGGAAGATGTTGTCGATGAAGAGCAGCACGTCGAGATTCTGCTCATCGCGGAAGTACTCGGCCATCGTCAGCGCAGACAACGCGACGCGCATCCGCGTGCCCGGGGGCTCGTCCATCTGACCGAAGACCAGGGCGGTGTCCTCGATGACGCCGGCCTCGGTCATCTCGGTGATCAGGTCATTGCCTTCCCGGGTCCGCTCTCCGACACCGGCGAAGACGGAAGTCCCACCGAAGTTCTTGGCGACGCGACGGATCATCTCCTGGATCAGCACGGTCTTGCCGACGCCGGCACCGCCGAACAGGCCGATCTTGCCGCCGGTCACGTACGGCGTGAGCAGGTCGATCACCTTGATGCCGGTCTCCAGCATCTCGGTCTTGCCCTCGAGCTGGTCGAAGTCCGGCGGCCGGCGGTGGATGGACCAGTGCTCACCCTCGAACGTGAGATCAGGGTCGTCCAGGCACTCGCCGAGCATGTTGAAGACGTGGCCCTTGACCTGGTCACCGACAGGCACCGAGATCGTGGAGCCGCTGTCGGTTACCTCGGCGCCGCGGACCAGCCCGTCGGTCGGCTGCATCGAGATCGTCCGAACGAGGTTGTCGCCGAGGTGCTGGGCAACTTCGAGGGTCAGGCGCTTGCGTACGGACTCGAGTTCGATTTCGCAGTTCAGCGCCTGGAACAGCGGCGGCACCGAATCGCGGGGGAACTCGACGTCGACGACGGGGCCGATGATGCGCACGACGCGGCCGGCCATACCGCCCGAGTCCGCCTCGGATCCCGGTTGCGTCGTTGCGTGCGCCGTGGACGTAGTGGGGGCAGAGGTCGTGGTCATCTATTCGTCGCTTCCTACGGATACGAGGGCATCGGCACCGCCGACGATCTCACTGATCTCTTGGGTGATCTGGGCCTGGCGGGCCTGGTTGACGTCCCGGGTGAGCCCGCGAATCAACTCATCGGCATTGTCTGTCGCCGCCTTCATCGCCCGCCGGCGGGCGGCCGACTCCGATGCTGCCGACTCCAGCAGCGCGGCATAGATGCGGCTGGTCACATAGGTCGGTAGCAGCGCGTCGAGCAGAGTCTCGGGGTCTGGCTCGAATTCGTAGGAGGGCTGTTGCTCGGACACCTTGCTCGACTCGTCCTCGGCGAAGTCGACCTCCTCGACAACCAGCGGCGCGATCCGGTTGGCGGTCGGCTCCTGGGCCAGCATTGAAACGAATCGAGTGTGTACGAGGTGGATCTCGTCGACACCCAGAATGCCGTCTGACCCTGAGTCGTCACCCTCGTCGACCCCGGCGTTGAACGCCCTGATCAGTGTGGCAGCGACATCCCGCGCATCTCCGGCTGTGGGCTGCTCGGAGAACCCGCTCCAGGTGTGGGCCACGGCGCGTCTGCGGAAACTGTAGTAGCCGATCCCTTTACGGCCGATCACGTAGAGCAGCGGCTCCTTGCCTTCGCTGCGCAACAGGGATTGGAGTTCCTCGGCAGCGCGGACCGCATTCGAGGTATAGCCGCCGGCCAACCCCCGGTCGCTGGTCACGATGAGGACCGCCGCGCGCTGGGGATTCTCACGCTCCACCAGGAGGGGATGATCCAAGGACGCCGATGCCGCGAGCGACGACAGGGCCCGGGTGATTTCCCGAGCGTAGGGCTGGGCCGCCTGTACCCGCTGCTGGGCCTTGGCGATCCGGGTGGTGGCGATCAGTTCCATGGCGCGGGTGATCTTCTTGGTCGAGGTGACCGAGGAGATCCGCCGCCGGATCTCGCGAATCTGAGCCATAACTCAGCCGCCTCGGGCCGGATCGTCGGTCAATCTGGCTGTCACTTCTTGGCCTTGCGGACCTGGATCTTTTCCTGGCCGACGTCTTCGGAGTCCATCGCCTCAGCCTCGGCCTCGCTGCCGACCAACGACTGGCCGGAGGTGGTGGTGAAGCGCTTGCTGAACTCCTCGACGGCGGAGACGACCGAGGCCTCGGTGTCGTCCTCGAACTTCTTAGACTCCCGGATCGTGTCCAGGACGCCCTTGTCGTTGTGCCGCAGATAGTCCAGGAACTCGGACTCGAAACGGCGTACATCCTCGACCGGCACTTTGTCGACGTGTCCCTGGGTGCCGAGAAAGATCGAGACGACCTGCTCCTCGACCGGGTACGGCGAGTAGACGTCCTGTTTGAGCAGTTCGACGATCCGCGCACCGCGGTCCAACGTGGCCCGCGAGGAGGCGTCCAGGTCAGAGGCGAACGCAGAGAACGCCTCCAGTTCGCGGTACTGCGCGAGGTTGACCCGCAGCGAACCGGCGACGGACTTCATCGCCTTGATCTGAGCGGCACCACCGACCCGGGAGACCGAGGTGCCGACCGCCATGGCCGGACGGACGCCCTGGTTGAAAAGGTCGGACTGGAAGAAGCACTGTCCGTCGGTGATCGAGATGACGTTCGTCGGGATGTAGGCCGCGATGTCATTTGCCTTTGTCTCGATGATCGGCAGGCCGGTCATCGAGCCCCCGCCGAGGTCGTCGGACAGCTTTGCACAGCGTTCGAGCAGCCGAGAGTGCAGATAGAAGACGTCGCCTGGGTAGGCCTCACGACCCGGTGGGCGACGCAGCAGCAAGGAAATCGCCCGGTATGCCTCAGCCTGCTTGGACAGGTCATCGAAGACGATCAGGACGTGTTTGCCCTGGTACATCCAGTGCTGGCCCAGAGCCGAGCCGGTGTAGGGCGCCAGCCACTTGAACCCTGCCGAGTCCGAAGCGGGGGCGGCGATGATGGTCGTGTACTCCAGCGCGCCCGCTTCGTCCAGGGCCGCCCGGACGCCGGAGATGGTCGAGCCTTTCTGGCCGATCGCGACATAGATGCACCGAACCTGCTGCTCGGGGTCGCCGGATGCCCAGGCCTGTTTCTGGTTGATGATCGTGTCCACGCAGACCGCGGTCTTGCCGGTCTTACGGTCACCGATGAGCAGCTGGCGCTGCCCGCGACCGATCGGGGTCATCGCATCGATGGCCTTGATCCCGGTCTGCAGAGGTTCGGACACACTCTGCCGGTC
>JACCUM010000177.1 GCA_013811805.1 Geodermatophilaceae bacterium
TAGGCCCGCGATACCTGTGCGTCACGGGCGATCTCGGTCACCGGCCGGCCAGCCCGCTTGGCCAGCCCGTCGAGGAAGCGCCCGAGGGGCTGGGTCCTCCGGTCACGAGTACGTACCGCGACCGGCCGCTTGACATCGGACATGCCTGGGTGCTCCTCAACCTCCGACGAGGCGGTTGTCCACTGACTGGACAAGTGTCGTACTCGCCCCGTACAGTGTCCACTGAATGGACGAACCACCGACCATGACTGCACTCGCGTCCAACCAGTAGACAGACCGTACCAAGCCACGGAGGAATCATGCACATAACCGCACACCTCGACGTCGATGTCGTCGCGCTCGAGACCGATGACCAGGTGACGGTCATGCTGCAGTTCGACGCCCCGCAGCCACCGGTCACGGGGTGCACCCGGGTCGAGCACACGGCGATCGTCGTCCTGGACCGATCGGGTTCCATGACCGGCACCCGCCTGGACAACGCAAAGCAAGCCCTTCTGCGCCTGGTTGACCGGCTTGACGACGGCGACCGCTTCGGACTGGTGATCTTCGACGACCAGGCTCAGGTCCTCGTCCCGGCCGATCGCGTCGGCGCCCTCGGCCGAACGGCAATCAAGCGCGCCATCGCTTCGGTGCAGCCAGGTGGCAGTACGGATCTCTCCTCCGGTTACCTGCGCGGCCTGCAGGAGGCTCGGCGGGTGGCCGGCCCAGCCGGCGCGACAGTTCTGCTGCTTTCCGACGGGATGGCCAATGCCGGCATCACCGACCCGGACCAGCTCGCTTCGCTCGCGCGTCGGGCAACGGCCGAGCGGGTCACCACGTCGACGATCGGGATCGGAACCGGGTACGACGAGACGATCCTGGCTGCGGTCGCGGTAGGCGGGCAGGGCAACCACGCCTTCGCCGAACATGCCGAGGGCACGACCGTGGCAGTCGCGGGGGAGATCGAAGGCCTGTTGAGCAAGACGGTGCAGGCGGCCAGTGTCTTGATCCGACCGCTTGATGGAGTGGCATCGCTGACCGTCATGAACGACCTTCCATCGGTGGGGGTCAGCGACGGGGTGCTGGTCGAGCTGGGCGACTTCTACGCCGGTGAGGAGCGGCGCCTGCTGCTGGAGTTCGCCGTACCCGCCCGTGCGGCCCTTGGCCTGGCCACCATCGCGGACATCGAGGTGCGTTTCGTCGAGTTGCCGTCCCTGGTCGAGCATGTCGTCTCGGTGCCGGTGAGCGTCAACGTCGTACCGGCCGACGTCGCCGCCGGTCGGTTGCCGTCGGCGGCGGTCTCGGAGGAGAAACTGCTGCTCCAGGTGCAAGACGCGAAGAAGCGCAGCGAGGAAGCGCTGCGGTACGGGGACGTGGACAGCGCTCGGGCGGAGCTCCGGTCAGCAGCTGACGTCATTGCATCCGCGCCGATGAGCGCGGAGACAGCCGCGGAGGCCGCCTGGGTCACCGAGACGCTCGGCTCCTTGGACGACCGGGACGAGGGCTACAACCTCAAGCGGATGCGCGCGTCCTCGTCGCGTGCGGCCCGCGGCTACAAGACCCGGCACCAGGGCGGGGAGATCGTGTGAGCGCATTCGTGGGTGGAGCCGTAGCCAGCGGGGCGCCGGTCGAGCGAGCTGAGCTGACCGTCGACGTCGCGTACTCCGCGGCCTATCTGTCCTGGCGGCTGGGCGTAGGGCACCCGACCAACCCCGAGCGGGCGACCGTGGCGGTCGAGAAGCTGCGCGACAGCGGCGTACCGATGCGGATCTTCGAACCCATCGCCGCAACGGTCGGTCAACTCGAAACCGTGCACGACCCGTCGTACGTGCGTGCCTGTCTAGCGGGACGGTCCGCCGAGTGGTCCGGTACGCGTCCGGATCTGGGACGGGCGGCGGCCGTCATGTTCGGGGGTACGGCGATGTTGGTGGAACGGATGCTCGAAGGGACCACGACGCTCGGTTTCAACCCGCAGGGCGCGAAACACCATGCCGGATATGCGCACTCCAGCGGGTTCTGTGTCTTCAACGACATGGCGTTCGCGGCGACCGCACTGGCCGCAGCGGGGTGGCGGGTGTTCTATCTGGATTGGGACGCCCACCACGGCGACGGGGTGGAGGCGTTGACCGCGGACAACCCCGACGTCATGACGGCGTCGATCCACAACGTGCCGCTGTTCCCCGGGACCGGCTATGACGACGACCCGGACCGCCAGGTCTGGAACTATCCGTTGGAGGGTGCGGCGACTGGCGGCGCGATGCTCGCGGCCGTGGACGATGCGCTGGTACGGGCCGCCGAGTTCGGTCCCGACGTTGTGCTTCTGGCGGCCGGCGCAGACGGGCACCGGGACGACCCGCTGTCGGCGCTCCGGTACGACTACGAGCACTTTGCCTCGGCCGCGACGAGGGTGGCGCAGTTCGCCGCCCGCCACTGCGAACGGCGGGTGCTCGTCGGCGGTGCCGGGGGCTATCAGCCGCTCACGCACACGCCGGCGATCTGGGCGGCGGTGCTGCTCGCCCTCCGCGATGGGCTGGCCTCAGCAGAGGCGAGCCTCGGGTACGGCTGCCACTCATGCACGCACGAATCGAGGGACCTGATGAAAGGAGTTCGTGATGACTGAGTACGCGTACCAGGCGATCATCTGGCCCAAGGGCGGCGGCACCCCGCTCAAGGACACCGT
>JACCUM010000379.1 GCA_013811805.1 Geodermatophilaceae bacterium
GCGGCCTCGTGGAAGGCTCAGATTCTGACAGTATGCGTTTTCGACTCCATGGCATTCGACGACATCTTTGGGAACATGGCGCCAGAGAACCTCGAAGGTGTACTCGAACTACCGACGCACGAGCGCACCACGTCCTCGCCGCTAACCGGTTGGGACTTCAACCAGCAAACCATCCAGGGCTACCTACGAGACTCCAGCCTGAGCCCATCCGCAAGAGCAGTACTGAAGCTCGCATGGCGTCACCGCACGACTATCCTGCAACGTTCTTAGGCCTTTCGGAGACTGGTGCGCAGCCGGTCGGCGCCCCGTGTCACTGGCACTGTTGCGTTGACGGATCGCATGTCGGGCAGGGTGGTTTGATGTTCCGTCGGGAGGATGTCCTGAGCTTGACCCGGTTCTCCGGACACGAACGGTGTGGTGATCATGCCGCGGTGATAGCGGCTCTTCGACTTTAGGCGGGCACCGTCGGTTTCCTCGCTGACAATCGGCGGGTGCGCCGGGTGCAGTGCAACCGTACCCGGCGGCGGTAGTTGTCCCGGTTCCGAAACCCGCAAGCCGCTCTTTTCACCTGCTTGATCAACCTGTTGGTGCCCTCGGTGCGGGCGTTGGTGAGGCCGGTGGTCAGGAAGACCTCGATGGCGGGCCACCAGGTCTCGATCGTCTCGGCCAGCGTGGTCAGCTCGGGCACCTGGGCGTCGGCGCACCAGCTGTAGAACGCCCACAGCCGACGGTGGATGTCCGCGCGGTGCCCGCCGTCGGCGGCGGTGGCGCACAGCGCGCGGAGTTCCTCCTTCGCGATCCACGCGGTCAGGATCGCCCCGGTGGGGTCGTGGTCGATGCAGCCGTTCCACATCCGCGTCAGCGCCGCCGGCGAGAGCCGCTCCCGGCCGCGCAGCAGCAGCCGCCGGTTCGCCCACGCCGGATCGATGGCCCGACCGCGCCGGCCCAGCAGCTCCCGGGTCACGCGCTGGCGCACGGCGGTCACCGCGGCGTTGGCGAGCATGATCAGGTGGAAGTGGTCCACGGCGATCGCGGCGTCGGGCAGCGCGGTACGGATAGCGGCGGCGTAGCCGGCGTGCGGGTCGATCACCACCACCTCGATCCCGTCACGAAACGCCGGGCTGCGCTGCGCGAGCCAGGCCTGCACCGCGGCGCTGGTACGGCCGTCGACCTGCCCCAACAACCCCTGGTCACCGGTGATGTCGACGAACCCGGTCTCCCACGGGTCGGTGCGCTGCCACCGGATCCGGCCGTCATCATGTTGCCCGTCGGGTAGCCACCGCGGGCGCCCGAACCGGGTCTCATCCATGCCCAGCACCGGCGTGGGCTCGGGCTCGACCAACTCCCGCTCGGCATGGACCACCACCGCCCGCGCCACCGTCGGCCACGACACCGAGTGCGCGGCGGCGACCTCGGACTGGTCGCGCCCGTCCTCCACGGCCACCGCCAGCGCCGCACGCAGCCGGGTCGTGGTGCGCATCCCGGCCGGCACCTGCTCCACCTGCTCGGTGAAACTCTGGCGTGGACAGACCTCGGTGCGGCAGCGCAACCGCCGCTTGCGCCACTGCAACAACACCGACCCGTCGCCGACCGCCAGATCCTTCGGGCGGGTCAACGCCCACTCCTTGCTCGAGGTCGACACCACCCGGCAGCCCGGACAACGCGCGGCGTCCGGGTCGTCGGTGACCAGCTGCACGATCCGTACTCCCAGCGCGGTCAGCGCGACACACTCCACCGCCAACCCAGCCAGTCCCAGTGAGGTCGGCCACGGGCGCGGTGCCCGGGTTGCCCCGGGTCCGTCTCCCGTGGCCGCCTACCGAACCGGACGTGCGTGTCTCCACGCATCCGGCTCTCCACATGTCTCGCCCGTCGCTCAGCCGCTTGGCGCGGTCAGGGTCCACGGGGTCGGAATGTTCGCTCCGCGGTAGCGGTAGCGGGTCACCGCGACGCTGGCCGCGCCGGTGAACACGACCCCGTTGTGGGCGAAGCGCCAGCCCCGGTCGCAGAACTGGTCCCGGAGCTGTCTCCGGCTGGTGATGCGGTGCTTGCGGCGGATCCAGCCGGCCACCCGCTGCCAGGCGTGGTGGTCGACCGCGCTGAACGTCGCCTTGGACACCCCGTGCCGGAAGTAGTTCGCCCATCCCCGCAGGGACCGGTTGAGGCTGACCAGCAGCCCGTCGAGGTCCTCGTGCAGGGTTGATCTGTACGTCTTCCTCCGCACCATGTCCCGAACGTTCTGCACCGATTTCCGGGACGGTGTGGTGTAGACGTGATACTGCTCCGTTCCGCGTTTCCGCATCCGTCGGATGTGAAAACCGAGGAAGTCGAAGCCCTCGTCGATGTGCACGACAGAGGTCTTCTCCGATGCCAGCCGCAGCCCCAACGGGGCCAGTACGGCCGACACCTGCCCGCGTAACGCTTCGGCGTGGTGGCGGTCCCCGGACACCAACAACACGAAATCGTCGGCATACCGGATCAATCGCCAGTTCCCCAGCCCGTTACGGATGCGCCGCCGCCGCTGGTTGGGGTCGCCCATCTCAGTGTGCCATTGCTGGGTGAAGTGTTCATCCAGCGCCGAGAGCGCGATGTTCGCCAGTAGTGGCGAGAGAATACCGCCCTGCGGGGTACCGGTCAGCCGCTGGTCCCGGTCGCCGAACTCGGTCAAGATCCCGGCTTTCAGGAACGCCTTCACCAACGCGCACAGCCGCTTGTCGGAGATCCGCCTCCGCACCCGATCCATCACCGCGACGTGATCGATCTCGTCGAAACACGCGGCGATGTCGGCCTCCAGCACCCAGTGGTAGCTGATCGGCCGGGACGTGAAGTGGTGGATCTCGGCGATAGCGTCCTGCGCCCGCCGGTTGGGACGAAACCCATAGGAGCACGGCAGGAAGTCCGCCTCGAAAATGGGTTCCAGCACTGCCTTGCAGGCGGCCTGCACCACCCGGTCAGCCACGGTGGGGATTCCCAGGCTGCGGAACTTCCCGCCGCCCTTGGGGATCTTCACCTGCCGCACCGGGGACGGCCGGTACTCACCCGACTTCAGCGAGTCGCGGACCTGGTCCAGGAACACCCTCACCCCGATACGGGTGTCGATCTGGGCCACGGTGACCCCGTCGACGCCCGCCGTCCGCGCCCCGACGTTACCCGCCACGCGTTCCCACGCATGGACAAGGAACGCCGGGTCATAGACGAGGTTGAACAGATCATCGAACCGGCGAGCCGAATCCTCGCTCGCCCAACGGTGCAATTTGAGCTGCATCCTCCGTACCGAAACCCAGGCCAGATCAACGTCCGGCCAGGCCCCGACACCGGTATTCACCGGTGTGTCTCCGTCCATTGCAGTCATCTCCTTGACCGACACGCTGCCGCCCTTCCCCATGTACCGGGCTTTCCCCGACTCGGAGTACTACGACGGCTCCGCCCCATCCGCGACTTCAACCGGCATCGGGTCTATCCGGCCACGCCCTCTCTGGCTGAGTGGCGCACCGGAACGACTACGGACGGTTCCCACGTTCACTGCTGATCGGTCGACGAGTTAGGCACCCGGCTTTACCCCTGCGGCATCGCCACGGCATCGCCACGGCTACGCCGTAGACTTTCACCATGGCCTCCCGGACCCAGCCCTGTAAACCGACCCGAGAGTTCCCACCCCGCCAAACCACGACGAGGAAGTGCGCGCCGCAAACCAGCCCGAATCCACCGAGTTAGAGCTGGTGCGATCGTCAAGAGGCGTAACAACACCGGTTCCTCACGTATACCTTCTCGTCTCGCTCACCAGGCCCGGCCCATTCGGCAGTACTGGACCGACCCGACTTCGTCGCGGCTGCTCCCACCCTCCCCGGCGATCCCCGGCTCAGGCTGCCGCCAGCTTCACCCCACCGCTACGACGGCACGGCACCGAAGGTCTCCCACCCCCGTCCAACCCAGCAGCGCCTCGTGGCGCACACAGAAACGACGCATCATCACTACGGTCAACCACGGCCCGTGGCTCTCCTCTCGCTGCTCCAAGAACACAGCGAGGATCAAGGAGTCACGGGCCGCCCCCGTTCAGGCGCGCCGGACCAGCACAACCTCAGGTTGCCCGGTCAAGATCGGAGAGCC
>JACCUM010000416.1 GCA_013811805.1 Geodermatophilaceae bacterium
GATCTACACACCAGCGGCCGCGCGCAAGTACGGGTACTACGTTCTGCCATTCTTGCTCGGCGATCGGCTGGTGGCCCGGGTCGACCTCAAAGCCGACCGCCAGGCCGATCTTCTCCGGGTCCAGTCGGCGCACGGCGAGCGTCGGATCGACGTCGGATCGGTGAGTCAGCAGCTGGCAACGGAGCTGTCCAACATGGCCGCCTGGATGGGCCTGGACCGGGTGGAGGTCGGGGACCGCGGCGACCTGGCCGAGGCGCTGCGGGCGGTGCTCTAGCGTCCGCGGCGGAGCAGGACGTCGCCACTCATCGTGGAGGCGGAGATCCTGAGGTCCGGGCCGCTGTCTTGGTCGCCAGCTTCTTCCCCCGGGCCGGCGACGGAGTCGTCAGGTCCGAGTTCGGAAGCGACGTCACCGGACAGGCTCGACACGTCCAGCCACAGCAGCAACCCGGTAGCAACTCCGATGATCACGTCGCCCGACATCGTCTTGGCCTGCACCGACCCTGCCGACGCCGAACCGACGATGACGTCGCCAGAGGCCGACCGTGCGGTCAGGTCGCCGGACAGCCGACCGATCATGACCGCTCCCGAGGCGGTCTGCACCGACGCCTCGGTGCCGCTGACATCCAACCGGACGTCGCCGGAGGCCGAACGTATCTGAACCGGTCCGTCGCCGTGCCCGACGTGGATGTTCCCGCTGGCTGTCGTGACCTCCATGCGCCCTCGCACGTGTGAGAGGGACACGTCCGCGCTTGCCGTTGCGACCGTCGCACTGTCCAGGACGCCACGAGTCTGTACGTCCGCGGTCGCGGTCTGTACGTCGACGCTCGAACCGGTGGGCATGGTCACGATGATTTCCAGGGCCGGTTGGCGAAGCATCTTGCGATCAGGTACATCGATGCGCAGGCGTCCGCCGTCCTCGCTGAGCTGGACCCGGGTGCGCTCGGCCAGCTCTGCTCCCTTGGCGTCGTTGGGCACGATCTCGACGGTGGTCTCGACGATGTCCGCCGCGGTGATCTCCACCGTGCCGGCCTGGTTGCGGACCGAGACGTCGAGTGGGTTCGCCGTGCTGAAGCGGTGGGTGATCGCATTGACGGGGCCGGTAGATCCGGGCATCGAGGTCATCAGGAACTCCAGGTGTCGTGTCGGCGAGGGCAGGTCAGGAACGGTGATAGCCGGACAGTCGCCGTCCGGGAAGCGGCGGAGGCCCTGGCGGGCCGGGTGGTGGGGGTACCCGTGACAGCGCGCCGGCAATGGTGCGGGTGAGCCAGGCATTGAGGGACAGCGCCGATTCGTTGGCCCGAGTCTCCGCAGCGGATTTGACCGCCTCGGGCATCCGCAGGCTCACCCGAGCGGCGCCGGCCTCACCGTCGGCCTCGATGTTGATGAAGGACTCATCGGCGGTAGCGGAGGCGATGGTCTCCGTGGTCACGACGACCTCGGGTTCACCACCACGCATCCGGATCTCGACACTGCCCGCGCCCCAGGCGGCCGTCACCTCGGCGGCGAAGGCACTCAGGGCGTTGGTCAGGGCCAACCGGGCACCCGGTTCCAGCGCGTCAGCGAGCCGCCGGGCCGTCTCGCGGGCCTGATCATCACCCATCGCGGCGGCCGTGAGCAGGTGGGAGCGCATCGTCTCGACGTACGGAGTGAGATCCATGCTGGTCACTATGACGCCACCGATGATGTCAGTGCGACTGTGGGTCGGCGGCCGGGTAGAAGGCTTGGGGGTTGTACGTACGGTGCCGGCGCCATGGGGCGAGGAGCCGGTCAGTCTGGCGGTGGCCTGCCCGGCTGTGCGCCGGCTTGGCCTCATAGTGGTGGCGAAGGTATTCGGTGTACGGCGATGTCGTCATGACGCCACTATGACGCCAGTCATGACACCTGTCAAGCGCCAAGGTGACATAGCTGGCGGTTCCGTTCGACATTCATCACAGAGCCCGTTAATGCCTGCGGTGTGCGTCCAATCCGCTAGTGGTCGTCGCCGTCGCCCGCGTGCCGCCGGTACCGAGTAGGTCGTCCCGGATACCCTCGGCCGGTGCCGAACCTCGTCCCGCTGCGCGTCCAGGTCATCGCGCAGACCCAGTTCACCGCCCCCGCCGATGTGCCCTGGAGCACCGATGTCGACGGGGGGCAGGCACTGGCGGAATTCGCCGGCCGAGCCTGTTATCAGTCGTGGACCAAGCCCAACCCGCGGACGGCGACCAATGCCGGTTATCTCACCCACATCCTGGAGGTCGGCCACCTCTCGGTCCTCGAGCACGGTTCGGTGACGGTCTATCTCACCGGGATATCCCGTTCCCTGACCCACGAGCT
>JACCUM010000446.1 GCA_013811805.1 Geodermatophilaceae bacterium
CGCCGGCAGCGCGGCCTGCTAGTCGGTCAGGCCATCGACGAGTCGGCCGGTCAGAGTCACCAGCGCCACGTAGCTGCCGAGGATCAGCGCGGTGAGTGCGCCGTAGACCAGCGTGCGGTTGACCAGAAGGTCGATCTCGTAGAGGCGGTAGCGCAGGATCGCAACCCCCGTGGCCAGCGGCACCGTGAGCACCGCGATGCCGAGCAGCAGATCCCTGACTACCGGCGTCGCGTCTGTGGCGCCGACCAGGAACGACGCGGCAACGGCCGCGGCGCTCACGGTGATCGCCCACATGAACCACCAGAGCTGCTGGCGCTCGTCTCCGGCCGATCGGCGCACCCGGACCGCGAGGGAGACCAGTGCGGCCAGTGCACCGACCGCGACGCCGACCATCCCGACCGGCAGCAGCAGCCCCACTCCGGTCAGTTCGCTCGTCGGTTCCTCGCCCAGCAGGACCGCGCCGCGTTCGGGCCAGGTCAGCGCCGCCCAGACCAGGACGCTCAGGGCTATCCCGCCGCCCGACAGCCAGCCCACCCACGACCATCTTGCCGTCGGCGGGCGACCGGTGGGGAACAACAGCGGCAGGAACGTCATCAGTAGCGCCAGTGATGGGAACCAGGTGAGGTCAGCCAGCCAGGCGACTTCGGCCGCCGCGGGGAGAAGCTGGTCCGGCCCCGGCAAGCCGTACTCTCCGTACGCTCTCCCAGCCACGTTGCTCGCCTGGAGCAGCGCTACGGCGCAGAACAGCGGGCCGATCGGATTCTCCGGCCGCTTGGCCGTGATGACCGAACCGGTGACCGCGAATGGGAGGACGAATAGGCCGATCACCGTGGCCGCAGCTGCAAGCCTCGGCGGGTCGGTGGTCCCGGCGAGTGCGAGGCCGACCGCGGCAAGCGCCGACGTCGACACGACGAAGGCGCCGAGGACTGCTGACCTACGAATCTCCACCAGCCTCCGCTCGAGAACGCGACGGGACGGCCTGAGTATGCAAGTCCCGGTCATCCCGGCGGTAGAGGACGGATGTCCCGCCCGCCCGGGCAGAACGGCTCTTCAAAAGGAGCGAAGTTGCCCAACTCGCCGGACCGTACGACTTGATTCTCTTCCAGCATGAAACCGGAACCCGCGCCGCGTCGATGAGCTCGTCCACCTGCGCGTTGCCGCTGAGCAGTGACGTTTTGATCAAGCGACCGGCTTGGGTCTCACGCATCCGATGTGCCTCGTCGGCGGTCAGTACGTCCTCGCCGTGGCGTTCGGCGCCGATGAACCAGTTGAAGTACATGACAACGACTTCACCCGTGGCACCCGATCACCGGCAACCTTGCGAAGGATCGCCTGTGTTCGGCCTGGAGCCAGTGCGGTGTACGGCCGTGCAACCACGAGGCGCTCATGCGCACGACCAATGAACCGCGGGGGTAGCGGACGCTTCGATGCAATCGTGATCGATGAGGGTCCCGCGACCAGGCGCGGGCGAAGGAAATGCTCTACGTCGGACTGTCCGGGCACGCGACCTCCTCGTGGTCTGCGCGACATCGACACGATCCCCCGCATCGCCGGCAGCCTAGAGCTGTAGGTGCAGCCGCAGCGCCTCGTCAAGTTCACGCATGACTGCCGGCGGAACGCGTCCGAGCAGGGGGCCAACCCGCTCGACCGTCACCGACCGAACCTGTTCGGCCTGAGCTTTCGAGTCGACCCGTAGCCCGGTGAGCTCGGCCCGGAGCAGGGTCTGAAAGGGGAAGACGGGGGCGATGTTGCCGGTCACCGGCACGACCGTCACGACCCCGCGGCCAAGCCGATCAGCGGTCTCGTTGGCCCGGTCGTTACTGACGATGACCGCGGGGCGGCGCTTGTTGGCCTCGCTCCCGCGTACTGGTTCCAAGTCGGTAAGGCGCACGTCACCGCGCCGCATCGGCCAGCCCGTCAGCGGCGGTGCCGTCCCAAGCCGCCTGATCACCCGAGGACTCCCAGTCCTCCCAAGCCGAGGCGTAATCCTGCTCGAGGTCGGGGAATCGGAGCAGCCTGATGGCGTACTGGACGACCGCTGACCGGGACGCCAAACCGGATGCCCTCGCGTACTCGT
>JACCUM010000451.1 GCA_013811805.1 Geodermatophilaceae bacterium
TGCTCGTCAGCTGCTCCAGCGTCTTCCAGGGAGAGCCGTCCGGCGGCAACGGTGCACCGAGCTCGGTTCCGTACGAGCATCCGACCGGCGCGAAGGACGTGCTCGTCTCCATCGACGTTGCCGGGGGGTTCCTACCGATGGAGTTCAACCTGCGCAACACCGCCGAATTCTTGCTGCTCGGCGATGGCACCGTGATCGCTGCCGGTGTCACGGACATGCGGTATCCCGGGCCGGCGATCAACCCGTTGCAGACCACGACCATCTCCGAGGGCCAGATCCAGGAACTGCTGGCCGCGGCGGAGGCCGCCGGCCTGCTCGGTGGGGAGGTCGACTACGGCAACCCCGCGGTCACCGACCTGCCCGACACCCATGTAGACGTCACGGTCGGTGGCAGCACCTCGTCGCAATCGGCGTACGCCCTCGGCTTCGACAACGGAACCTCGTTGGGGCTCACCGACTCTCAGATTACCGCGCGTGAGGCGTTACAGGACTTCATCGACACTGCGCAGGCTTTGATTCAGGCTGACAGCGAGCTGTACGCACCCGCTGAGGTGGTTGCCTATCGGCTCAGCGCCCAGGCGGCTCCGCCGATCGAGGAACCGGACCTGGTGCAAGAACCTCGGTCATGGCCGATCCCGACGCTGCCGCCGCCCGCTGCCGAGACGGAGCTGAGCAGCTGCGTGGTGATCTCCGGGCAGGAAGCAGCCGATCTGCTGACCGCTCTCCAGGATGCCAACGAGCTGACTCCCTGGCTGATCGGATCCGATTCCGAGCCGCCGGCCCGGATGGCCTTCCGGCCGCAGTTGCCCGGGGACCCGGGCTGCAAACAGTGACCCGAGACTCGACATCGCTAGATCGGCGCACGCGACCCGGGCACAGGATGAAGCTGGCACTGCTCGGCGTTGGCTACGTCGTGACCAGCGTCGTACTCGCCGCGTGCGGGAGCATCCTGGAAGGCGACCCGGGCGCCGGTAACGGTGCCCCGCGCTCTGGCTCGTACGAGCATCCGACCGAAAGCCAGGACGTGCTGGTCTCGGTCGATCGCGCCGGAGGACGGTACGGGTCGGTGCGGGATGTCCTTCGCAACACCGCCGAACTGTTGCTGCTGGGCGACGGAACGGTGATCTTTCCCGGTGCAGTCGATGAGCCCTACCCAGGAACGGCGATCTTCCCGCTGCAATCGACGACGTTGACCGAGGAGCAGATCCAGGCGCTGTTCGCGGCAGCCGACGAGGCCGGGCTGCTCGGTGAGGCCATCGATTACGGCGAACCCGCAGTCGCCGACGAGGCAACGACGTACGTGGAGATCACCGTCGACGGCCGTACCGTCTCGCAGACGGTCTATGCCCTGGACTCCGAGAGTGGCACCGAGGCCAACCTGAGTGCGGCCAGCCGGGCCGCACGCGCTGCCCTGCGCGACTTTCTCGTAACGCACGGTCAGGACAGTGGCCCAGGTCCCCTCTACCAGCCCGATGCGGTGCTCGCTTACCGGCTGCCTACCAGCGCGCAAACCCCGGTCGAGCCGGTAAACGAGCAAGAACCCCGGACCTGGCCGATCGCGACCGAGCCCCCTCCGGTGGCGGCGAACTCACCCCACAGTTGTGTCGCGATCACCGGCCAAGAGGCTGCCGACCTGCTCGCCGCCCTAGCAGAGGCCAACGAGCTGACGCCGTGGCTGATCGGAACCGAGCCCCCTGCGCAGTTGGTCTTCCGCCCGCTACTCCCCGGCGACCCGGGCTGCGAAAGCTGATCGAAAGAGCCGGACCGGACCGTAGCGAGTCACAAGCCCCGCGTCATCCTGAACTCGTTGGCGGCACGAATCTCCGGCGGACCGGAATTCCCGTACCGCGCGTGCGCTTCTAGAGTCGTAGATGACCCGGTGACCGATCGGAAGGAACGCAATGCTCTACGGCGATGAACACGTGCAGCGCTATCGCGAGACCAACGGCGAAGAAGGCCATGACTGGAACGGCACCCAGGCCCTGATCCTGACCACAACCGGTCGCAAGTCCGGTCAGCCACGGGACAAGGCGCTCATCTACGGCTTGACCGGTGACAGCGCGGTCGTCGTCGCGTCCAAAGGCGGCGACCCCGCGCACCCGGACTGGTACGTCAACCTGGTCGAGCAACCCGAGGTCGAGGTACAGATTCGCGCCGATCGCTTCCCTGCCCGCGCCCGGACAGCGACCGGCGAGGAGCGGACCGAGCTGTGGGCGGAGATGCTCAAGCACTGGGCGCCCTACGACGAGTACCAGACCAAGACCGCCCGCGAGATCCCGGTCGTGGTGCTCGACCGCGCCTGAGCCGCACCTCGTCCGCGCGCTCGCTCGGCTGCTACTCCGTTGGCGATTCCATTGGTGATCTTGACCTTATGGTGGCGACACGCCGAGAAATGCGCCGAAAAACCGCCATAAGGTCAAGATCACCACGGGGAGGCCCTTCAGCGGTACGGCGTGAAGTCCGGTGGGCGCTTCTCGGTGAAGGCCGCCGCCCCTTCTTTGCTCTCGTCGGTCTCGGTGAACAGATTCAAGCCGTCAAAGGCCAGCGCGCCGATCCCACCCAGGTGATCGGTGTCGGCGTTGAACGAGTGCTTGAGGAATTTCAGGGCCGTCGGGGAGTACGACGCGATCTTCGCCGCGTACTCCCCCGCCTTGGCCATCAGCTGATCGGCCGGTACGACCTCGTTGACCAGACCCCAGCGCTCCGCGGTAGCGGCGTCGTACAGGTCGAGCAGGAACCAGATCTGGCGAGCTCGCTTCTCGCCGACAACCCTTGCCAGATAAGCGGATCCGAACCCGGCATCGAAGGAACCGACCTTCGGCCCGGTCTGGCCGAAGCGCGCGTGATCGGCGGCAATCGACAGGTCACACAGCACGTGCAGGACGTGGCCGCCGCCGACGGCTGCCCCGTTGACCGCGGCGATCACCGGCTTGGGGATCTCCCGGATGATCCGGTGCAGGCGCTCGATCTCGAAGCTGCCCCACTCGGTCTCGCCGTACCCGCCGGTCTCGGCCCGCACCTTCACATCGCCGCCGGTGCAGAACGCGCGTTCACCTGCACCGGTCAGGACGACAGCGGCCACGCGCTTGTCCACCCAGGCGTGCTTGAACCCGCTGATCAACTCGTCGACGGTACGGCCGGTGAAGCTGTTCATCCGCTCCGGACGGTTGATCGTGAGTACGGCGTACCCGGCGTCCTCGATCTTGT
>JACCUM010000475.1 GCA_013811805.1 Geodermatophilaceae bacterium
CCACAGGTCTTCGCCCCGCCCTTCGACGAGTTCCACACGAATCGACAGCCAGGTTCGGCTCATGGCCGCAATGCTGTCAGACCAATGGTTACCGACGGTGGGTTGCGCGCGGCGGTTCGGCGGGGGGGCGCGGGATCGTTCAGCGGATGAGATCGGCGGGGCACGAGCCGGACAGGAACTGGCGGGGATCTTCAAGATCGTCGGCTACAACAGCGTCGGCAAGGACTCGAATGGACGCAACCGGGTGGAGTTCGACCTAGTCGCAAGCGACGCAAAGTTGCCGCCGGGACCGGAAGGTGTACGTGCAGGCGGGTACACCGCACAACGGGCGCTCGAGGCCGGGATGCTGGACGAGCTGCAGATCGATCAATCCCGGTGCTGCTCGGTGGTGGCCGTCGGCTGTTCGACGTCTTGCCGTCGCACGTGGAGTTGGACATCGTCCGGGTGATCGACACCCCGGAGGCCACACACATCCGCTACCGCGTCCGTCGCTGAGCCAGTTCATGACGGGGCACAGCATTGCCGACAAGGGGCAGATCATGACAGGCGAGGAGCCGATCTCGGAGGAGTCGGTCGGCGAAGGGCGGGGCTGTCAGAGTTGCCCACGTGCTTGCGACGTGCACGGGCGAGGCGGTAGCTGGCGATGCGGCCGCTGACCAGCTGCTCAGCCGGAACGCTCCAGCACAACGAGGCGGGCGGTCACGCCCGGGAGTTGGTCGAAGCCGGCTCGGGCGTCGGTGGTGAGCACCGTTCGGCCGGTGGCCAGCGCGGTGGCCGCGATGATCAGGTCGTGCGCACCGCGGATAGTCCCGGAGCGCCGTACGTGGGCGAGCAGCTCGCTGTGCCGCTCGGCCACGCGCATGGTGTAGGTCTCGATCGGCAGCGCCTGCAGGGCGCGGTCGAGGAACTCGCGACGAGCGGTGCCCTGCTCCTCGGTGACGGCCAGGTGCACCCCGGTGAGGTACTCGGCCACGACGATCGCTGGGAGCGCGGCGTCGGCGTCATCGCCGGCGGCCGCGGCCAGGTCCAGGCGGCCGCGCTCGGCCGAGACCAGCACACTGGTGTCCAGGATCAGGCGCTCTGCCACGTGTCCTCGTCGAGGGTCACCGCGGCGCGGGCGGCACGCATGTCGTCCTCGAGGTCGGGGTCGGCCGGCGGAATCCAGTCGGCCAGTGCGGACCGCAGCGAGCCCCAGGTCGCCGCGTTGGCCGCGGTGATTGTCGCAACCCGGCGACCCGCTCGAGTGATCACGATCGTCTCGCCGTGCTCGGCCTCGTCCAGGACCGCCGAGAACGCCCGCGACACCTCGGATGCCGTCATCACCTTCATACGATTCAGAATATCTGAATTCCGGCCATGCCGCACGATTAGGGTGGGCGCGCGACAACGTCGCCACCGCGGAACGCTCATAAACATTGCGGCGGCAAGTGCCCGTGGAGGCGCGCCGGCGGTGCTGTAGGTCATGGTCGTTACGCGCCCCGCGGCGTGGACTTCCTCTACGACATCCACCGGTACGGTGCTGGGCGCCAAGTGGTCATGGAACGACGGGGACTCCGGTAATGAACCTGTCGTTTGTGACCACTCTCGGCATCGGCCGGATGCCATTCCTCAATGAGCGCGCGTCCTTTGCAACGCCAGGCCTTTTCAAGCGCGGCTTACCGACCGACGGCACTGTTCAAGTCTGACCAGAAGACCTTAATAGCGGAGCTCGCTGTCCAAGCGCACTTGAACAGCGACCCGATCAGGCACGTCCGCAGTAGAGGCCGTACGGCGAAGGCAGCCCGTGTCGTACGGCGAAGTTGGGTTCGATCCCAGGGGGCAATCACCAGGGTGGATCGGCCGAGCCGTACCGAGCCGTACTGTCGGCTGTCGCGGTAGGCATGAGAGAGGTTGACGGGCGGCTGGTGCTCAGCCCGAGCGATCTGACCAACCACTTGGCCGCAGGCATCTGACCAACCTCGACCGCACGGTCGTCCACCGGAGGCTGGCCACGCCCTGATTCCCCGGCGAACGGGCCACGAACGCTGCCCTTGCGTCAGCGGCTCACGATCTTGCGCCGGTGGTTAGGGTCGCCCTTGAACCCATGATCATGAGCGGCAAAGTGCTGGTCCGACTGCACCTCCGGCTCTCATGATCACGCGGTTTCAACCGATTCAGGCTCGATAACCGAACCGAGCCGGCCTAACCGGGCCGGCCGAACCGGGCCGTACGGGCGGCGCTGTTCCATCAGCCGGCGGCTCCGAGACTCCGTGAACCGCCATCTGGGCTGCATGATCTTGACGTTGTTGTCGGTTCAGGGCGGCAAAACGGGGCTCGAACCGACATCTGCGTCAAGATCACCGGGCTCAGGGCTGCAACCGCCGGCCCAGCCCGGTAGCTCGCTGTGCCTGCCTTGCAACACAGGACCGGACCGCTGCCTCGGAGCCGATTAGCGTTACCTGCCGGCGGGCGCGGGTCACCGCCGTGTAGAGCATCTCGCGGGTCGCCAGCGGCGAACTGGCGACCGGCAGGAGCACCGTGACCTCGTCGAACTCCGAGCCCTGGCTCCGGTGCACGGTAATCGCGTGCATCGGTACGGCATGCCCGACACGCCCGATCGGCACCTCCAGCGGGCTCGCCCCGCGGCTGAACGCGGCAACCAGGTCGTCCCCGCGGGCCACCACAACTGCGGTGTCGCCGTTCCACAGCTGGTTCTCGTAGTCGTTGGCGGTGACGATGAGCGGGAGCCCGGCATACCGATCGGCGAATCCCCGTGGGATCTCCGCGTCGAGGTCGGCCAGCCACTGGCGCACCTGGGCTGTCCAGAAACGCACCCCACGTGGACCACGGCGGTGCGCGCAGAGCAACCGGTGCCGCTCCAACGCCGCGACGGCGGCGACCGCATCGCCGGAACGCGCCGCGGGCAGCAGATCCCCGGCGAGATCCAGGACCCGGGTACGCAGCGCAGCGACGGCGTGCTCTGGGATCGGCTGCTCGTCATCGACCTCGATCCACCGTACGGCCGAGTCTGTCTCGCGCAGGGCGGCCAGGACGTCCTCAGCCGATCCCGCATTGAGCGCCGAAGCCAGGGTCGTGAGCTGCCCCTGGTCTC
>JACCUM010000511.1 GCA_013811805.1 Geodermatophilaceae bacterium
GCCCAGACCGCACTCCCCGGGGCCAGCCCGAGTTCGGCGAACGCCGTCGCCGTGAGATCGGCCGTCAGCGGAACCGGTCCGTCGAGGTCGCACCGGACCGCCGAGCCGTGCGGCGTCGCCGAGGCCAGCCGGGCCGGCCAGACGTTGCGCGGACTGCCGTGCGGCTCGGTCGGATAGATCGCCACCGCCTCGGGACGGATGGCGACGTAGACCGATCCATGCGCCGGCTCCGCGACGGCGACCGCAGTTCCGGACTCCAACCGCACCTGCGTCCCCTCGCCGGTCCCCGCCAGCAGGGTCAGCCCGATCAGCCGGGCAACGTAGTCAGTGCGCGGCCGCCGAGCCACCTCTGTCGGCGAACCGGACTGTACGACCCGGCCGTGCTCGATCACGGCGACCTCGTCGGCCAGCGCCATGGCATCGATCGGGTCGTGGGACACAACGACCGTGGCGCCGGCGTACTCGGCGAGATGGCGGCGCAGGTCCGCGCGTACCTCCAATTTCGTACGGGCATCCAGCGCGGCCAACGGTTCGTCGAGCAACAGCAGTTGCGGACTGCCGACGAGCGCCCGTGCCAGCGCAACCCGTTGCGCTTGTCCCCCGGACAGGCCACCCGGTTTGGCTCCTGCGTAGGCAGCAAGCCCGACGCGCTCCAGCCACTTGTGCGCCGAAGCACGTGCCTGCGCCTTGGGGACTCGCCGCGATCGTAAGCCGAAAGCGATATTGTCCATAGTGGACAGATGAGGAAAGAGCAGGTAGTCCTGGAAGACCATCCCAACGGGCCGGTCATATGGCGGCACGTGCTTGGCCACGCCGGGTTCGTCAAGGAGGAGGTCACCCAACAGCACGCGACCGGTAGCGGGGCGCAGCAGCCCGGCCAACACTCGAAGGACGGTCGACTTGCCGGCACCGTTGGGGCCCAACAGCACCAGCACCCGGCCGGGCTCGACGGTCAGGTCCACCTCGAGATCCAGGGAACCACGCTGTACGGCGAAGGCCGCGGCCAGACTCACCCGGGCCGCGCCGCCCCCACCAAAGCGCCGGTTGTGTAGCGAACCGGCCCTATGGAGGGCCCCAACACGGACGTCGTGTAGCGAACCGGCGGATCGGGCGACTGCCACACCCCGATCATCATGCTCGGGTGAGCCAGCGTTCTCGCAGCAGCGTGAGCGTGGCCAGCGACACCGCCAACAGCACCAGGCTCAGCACGATCGCCGCCTCCGGATCGTTCTGCAGGGCGAGATAGACCGCCAGCGGCATCGTCTGCGTCGTACCCGGGAAATTCCCAGCGAAAGTGATCGTCGCCCCGAACTCACCCAGGGCCCGCGCCCAGCACAGCACAGCGCCGGCAGCTATACCGGGCGCGACCAAAGGCAGAGTCACCCGGCGAAATGTCGACCACCCGTTGGCGCCCAACGTCGCTGCGGCGTCCTCGAATCGCGCATCGGCGGCGCGCAGCGCACCTTCGACACTGATCACCAGGAATGGCATGGCCACAAAGGTCTCGGCGATCACGACCGCGGCGGTGGTGAACGGCAACGAGAACCCAAAGGTGTCGTAGAGCCACGCACCGACGATTCCGCGGCGCCCCAGCACAAGGAACAACGCGACCCCGCCGACGACCGGGGGGAGGACCAGCGGCACGGTCACCAGCGCTCGGAGGACCGACCGACCGCGGATGGCGCTGCGGGCCAGCACCCAGGCGATCGGGATGCCTAGGACCAAGGACACCAGCGTGGCTATGGTCGCCGTGATCAAGGAAAGTCGAAGGGCCTGGCCAACTTCGGGCTCGGCTAGGCGTAAGAGCAACTCCGACCACGGCGCGCGGATCAGCAGGCCGACCATCGGCAGGACCAGGAACGCGATCCCGATGGCGGCCGGAAGCAGCAACGCCAACGGAATCCGAGCGCCTGGCCGTTGGGCCGAGACCTTCGACGACGGTGGCGGTGTCCGGCGCGGCCACCGTCCAGCTACAGGAGAGGGGACCGGGACACCTCCATCGATCAGATCGCGATCGTTCACGGGGATCGGAAGCCCGCCTCCTCGAGAGCCGACGCGGCGACGTCGGAGAGGATGAACTCGACCCAGGCTTGAGCAGCCTCCGGGTTCGGAGCGGCCGCGAGGGCGACGATCGGGTAGGAGTTGACGGCTTCCTCGGTCTCCGGGAAGTCGATGCCCTCCACGGCGTCGCCCGCAGCCAGCACGTCGGTGACATAGACCAGTGCGGCGTCGACCTCGCCCAGTTCGACCTTGGTCAACGCGGACCGAACGTCCTCCTCCAGCGAGTCCACCGACGGCGTGATGCCGGCCACAGCGAAGACCGTCTCAGCCGCGGCTCCGCACGGCACCTCAGGGACACAGATGGCCAGCGTCAACCCGGCCTTCTCGAAGTCGGCAATGCCGGTGATGCCGGCCGGATTGCCCGCCGGCACGGCGATCTGCAGGACGTTCTCGACGAAGATCCTCGGCACGCCTGTAGCGCTACCGGCCGCGGTCACCACATCCATCTGGCTGGTGTTGGCCGAGGCGAAGACGTCGGCCGG
>JACCUM010000552.1 GCA_013811805.1 Geodermatophilaceae bacterium
GCCGTACGGTGCTCACGCAGCTCTTCGGCATCACCGAGCACACCGGCCTTTATCGCGACCAGATGGTCAAAGAGGTCGTGGTCCGTTCGCTGTCCGGACCGCAAGAGATTGCCCGCGACGGTGAGCCTGCGGAGTCGGCCACCGAGTTCCACTTCGTCAAGCGGCCGGGCAAACTCATCGTCTACCGCCCGCACGACCTCTGACCAGAGTCCATGACCAGCGAGGGACTTTCTCCGGAGAAAGTGCGGTCTGGCAGCGCGCAGACGCGACATTCTCCGGAGAAAGTGCGGTCAGCGGACCAGGGAACGACTGGGTCCACTGACGGCTGGGGGATCGACCTGCGGTGGGTGGATGCCCATGAGGTCGCTTGGACGGTGGGCGACAAGACCATCGAGGCATTGCGGGCGGCCATCGGTCGACCGCCGGCCGATCTGGTGGAAATAGCGCCGCTGGTCGTACGGCCCGGAGATTCGCTGAGTGGCCTGCCTGGCGTCGTGGGCCCGCTCGACGTGGTCCTGGAGGATGGATCGACCCGTCAGTTGGGTGAGGAGATCCCGGCGGACTTTCCGCTGGGCTACCACCGGGTACGAACTTTCGACGACGGAGCTGACCGGAGACTGATCGTCTCCCCCGGACGGTGCTGGCTACCCGAGGGCTGGCGCGCTTGGGGCTGGACGGTCCAGCTGTACGCCGCTCGCTCTGGCTCCAGTTGGGGCTTCGGCGATCTTCGCGATCTGCGCTCGATCCGCGAGTGGGCGCAGGCAGCCGGTGCGGGGTTCCTCCTCGTCAATCCGCTGCACGCCGTAGCACCGACGTACCCGCAGGAGCCCTCGCCGTACCTTCCGGCCAGCCGTCGTTTCCGCAACCCGCTGTACCTACGCGTCGAGGACGTTCCGGGTGCCGACGCCGTCGATCTTACGGCGGTTCAGGAGTTCGGGCGGGCGTTGTCCGGACTACCGTTGATCGACCGGGACGCGGTCTGGCGGATCAAACGCCAAGCCCTGCAACAGATCTTTGACGCTGGCCACACACAGAGCGGAACCAACTGGATCGAGGCCCTTGCGCAGTGGCGGGCATCGGCGGGCAAGCCGCTGGAGGAGTTCGCCACCTGGTGTGCGCTGGCCGATGACTTCGGCCTGGACTTTCACGGCTGGCCGGCCGATCTGCGCCGACCGGACGGTTCGGCCGTAGCCCGCTTCCGCGCCGAAAATGAGCCGCGGATCGCCTTTCATTCCTGGCTGCAGTTGGCCTTGGAGCAACAGTTGATCACTGCCACCGCAGGGATGACCGTGCTGCAGGACCTACCGATCGGAGTGGACGGTGGTGGTGCGGATGCCTGGGTCTGGCAGGATCAGCTCGCCGACGGGGTACGGATCGGCGCTCCGCCGGACCTGTTGAGCACCGAGGGTCAGAACTGGGGGTCCCCGCCGCTGATCCCGTGGCGGATGCGGGCGGCCGGTTACGACGCGTTCATCGCCGCGATCCGAGCGACCATGGCAGCTACCGGCGGCCTGCGGATCGATCACGTCATGGGGCTGTTCCGGTTGTGGTGGCTGCCAGCCGGAGGAGCGCCTGCCGAGGGTGCCTACGTCCGCTATCCGAGCGCCGACCTGCTGAACATCGTTGCGCTGGAGAGTCATCGGGCGCAGGCGATCGTCGTGGGTGAAGACCTCGGGACCGTCGAGCCCGGTGTTCGCGAGGCGATGGCCGAGCACGCGATCTTGTCGTACAAGCTGCTCTGGTTCGAGGAACAGGCGCCGCAACGGTGGCCGAGCATGTCGATGGCCGCGGTGACCACGCATGACCTGCCGACCGTCGCCGGATTGTGGTCTGGCGCAGATCTGGTGGAGCAGCGGCGGTTGTGCACGTCGGCCGACGAGAGCCTGGTCGCCGGAGCCGCCGAGCTGCGCACCCGGTTGCGTCCGGCCGGGTTGACCGATCAGGCGAGTCCGGCCTCGGCGGTCGAGGCCGCCTACGAGCTGCTGGCACGCAGTCCGGCGACTCTGCTATCCGCCACCTTGGAGGACGCCGTGGCCGATGAGCGGCGACCCAACATTCCAGGTACCCCTAATCGGGCCAATTGGGCGCTGCCGATGCCCGTCAGGATCGAGGACCTGGCCGGCCACCCGACCGCGACCGCCATCGCCAAGACCCTGAGCGCCGCCATCAACGATCCCCCGACTGACTCAAGGACCCCTTGTGCCAAACCTATTGGCACAAGGGGTCCTTGAGTCCATGGGTTGGGCAAGGTGAGGGTCATGAGCGGTGACATGGCAGGGGATCCGGTCGCGGCGTTGCGGCGGATCGGGTTCCTGCTCGAACGCAGCCGCGAACCGACGTACCGGGTCAAGGCCTTCCGGGGCGCTGCCGCTGTCCTGGCCGCGCTGCCCGACGGTGAACTCGCCGCGCGGATTGCCGCCGGCACGCTCCAAGAACTCAAGGGCATCGGCGACAAGACGGCGGCCGCGATCGAGCAGGCCGCCCGCGGGCAGACCCCGGACTACCTCGTGAAGCTGGAGGGCGGTGCCGATCAGCCGGTGACCGCTGGCGGCGCCACGCTCAGGGCGGCGCTTCGCGGGGACCTGCACACCCACTCCGATTGGTCGGACGGCGGCAGCCCGATCGACGAGATGGCACGTACCGCAAGGGATCTGGGGCATGAGTACGTCGTACTCACCGATCATTCCCCACGACTGACGGTGGCGAACGGACTGTCCCCGGAGCGGCTCATGAAGCAACTCGACATCGTCGAGGCGCTCAACGGGGAACTCGCCCCGTTCCGGATTCTCACCGGCATCGAGGTCGACATTCTCGACGACGGGTCGCTAGACCAGACTGACGAACTGCTCTCCCGGCTCGACCTGGTGGTCGCCAGCGTGCACTCGAAACTCAAGATGCCGCACGACGCGATGACGGTCCGGATGTGTACGGCGATCGCCAACCCACACACCGACGTACTCGGGCACTGCACCGGGCGGCTCGTGACCGGAGGACGAGGCCAGCGCGGCGAGAGTCAGTTCGACCCGGAACTGGTCTTCACCGCCTGCAAGGAGTTCGGCGTCGCGGTCGAGATCAACAGCCGACCCGAACGGTTGGATCCGCCCAAGCGACTGCTGCGCATGGCGGTGGAGATGGGCTGCCTGTTCAGCATCGACACCGACGCCCACGCCCCGGGTCAGCTGGACTGGCAACCGTACGGGTGCGAGCG
>JACCUM010000005.1 GCA_013811805.1 Geodermatophilaceae bacterium
GGGGGGCCTGCGGTGGTCCGGGTACCCCAAAGCGCCCGCTACCAAGCGGGTAGCCTCGGACACGGAGAGCAACCGTCGGACCAGGCGGACGTAGCCCACGTGTGGTCCGCAGCTCACCCACCGCCAAGGGGAAGGCGCGCTATGGCTCAAGACAAGCTTGCCGAGTCGATGTTCCTCCTGCTGCACGACCCGTTCAGCGGCCGGCCAGAAATCGCGCACGAACTTCTCAACTGCGCACTCGTGGCCGCCGAGCTGGCCGAGCTGATCATGACCGGCCACATCGGGATCGACAACGATCGGGTCGTGGTCATCGACAGCCGCGACGTTGGCCCGGACGAGATGTCGGCCTTCGTGGTGGACAGCATTCAGAGTCAATCCGGCGCCCACACCGTCCGCAGTTGGGTCGAGGTCCTCAGTGACGTCCTCTACGAGATGGTCGCCCGCGGAATGGTCGAGGCCGGCGTCGTGAGCCGCGAGCAGGGGGGCCGGCGCCTGCTGCGGCGCAGTCCCGACCGGTTCCCCTCCGTCGACCTACTGCGCGCCTCAGCGCCCCGTGTGCGGCTGGAGCACATGCTTCGCGTCCCCGACGACATGGACCAGCAGGGAACTGTGATCGCGGCCATCCTCGGCGGACTGGACATCGTGCAGGGCTTCGACGTCGGCATCGACCGCATTGCCCTTCGCGGCAGAATCAGCGAACTCACCCAGCAGTTACCCTCCGATCTGCGCGACGTCGTCGCCGGCGTCGAAGCCTCCGCCGCTTCCATCTCCCTGACCGTCCGACGCTGACCCGCCGCGGAACAAGACCAGGAACCTGGGGAACAGGAGCACACCGTTGTCTATAGACGAACGAAAGATCGTAGCCGTGTCGGCACCGGCGCACCCTCTCGCCCGACTGACCGCACAGGAGATCACGGCTGCCAGGGCCCTGTTCGAGCGGGAGGGACTGATTGTCGAGAGCACCCGCTTCCCGCTTCTGGCCCTGGAGGAACCGTCCAAGACGGAGGTGCTTGCCTTCTCGCCGGGAGATCCCGTCGACCGGCGCGTCCGCGCCGTCCTGCTCGACATCGCGACGGGTCGTGCTCACAACGTCGTTGCTTCCCTGACCCAGGCGTCGATCCAGGAGGTCAGAGAACTCGATCCGCTGGTGGATGGCCAACCGCCGATCCTGCTCGAGGAGTTCATCGCTGTCGACGACATCGTGAAGGCCGACGAGGGCTGGCGGCACGCCATGAGGCGTCGCGGCATCACCGATCTCGACCTGGTGTGCCCCTGCCCGTTGTCGGCGGGGGCCTTCGACATACCCGGTGAGGAGGGCCGGCGCCTGCTGCGAGTGCTGTCGTTCTTGCAGCACCGGCCGTCAGACCATCCGTGGGCGCACCCCATCGACGGGGTGGTTGCCTACGTCGACCTGATCAGCCGTGAGGTTGTGGAGCTCATTGACGCTGCTCTCCTGCCGGTTCCGGAGGAAGAGGGCAACTTCGATGACCCTGACTATGTGGGTCCGCAGCGGTCCACCCTCAAGCCCATCGAGATCAGTCAGCCCGAAGGCGTGAGTTTCGAGGTTGACGGCGATGTCGTGCGATGGCAGAACTGGGCGTTCCGAGTCGGATTCGAGCCGCGCGAGGGTTTGGTCCTGCACCAACTGACATTTCGCGATGGCGGGCGCGACCGGCCAGTGATCTATCGGGCGTCAGTGGCCGAGATGGTTGTGCCGTACGCCGATCCCGGGCCAGTCAGGTTCTGGCAGAACTACTTCGATGCAGGTGAGTACCTCCTTGGCCAACAGGTGAACTCGCTCCGGCTCGGTTGTGACTGTGTGGGGGAGATCTACTACTTCGACGCTGTGTTGGCAGACGGCGACGGCCACCCGCGGAACGTGCCGCAGGCGATCTGCATGCACGAGGAAGACGTCGGGGTGCTCTGGAAGCACACCGATCTTTTCACTCAGTCAGAGGAGACGCGCCGGCAACGACGTCTGGTGATCTCATTCTTCGTGACCGTCGGGAACTACGACTACGGCTTCTACTGGTACCTCTATCTGGACGGCAAGATCGAACTGGAAGTGAAGTCGACCGGCGTCCTGTTCACCTCGGCTCACGCCGCCGACGGTAAGTGGGGCACCCAGGTCGCCCCTGGCCTGGGTGCGCCGCTGCACCAACACTTGTTCAACGTGCGGCTGGACATGATGGTCGACGGTCTGACCAACGCGGTCGACGAATTAGACCTCCGTCGGGTACCGGTGGGGCCCGACAATCCGTACGGAAACGCCTTCGCTCAGACGCAGACGCGGTTGACCTCGGAGTTGGAGGGTTCCCGCGTCGCTGATCCCGGGGTGGGCCGGACGTGGCGGGTGTCCAATCCGGAGCAGTTGAACCGGGTAGGTAGCCCTGTCGCCTACGTGCTGCGCCCGCAAGGGCTGCCCACCTTGCTGGCCGATGACAGCTCATCGATCGCTCGCCGCGCCGCTTTCGCCACCCGCCACCTCTGGGTGACCCGCTACGACCCGACACAGCGGTATCCGGCAGGGGACTTCGTCAACCAGAATCCTGGCGGGAACGGTCTTCCGGCTTGGGTCACCGCCGATCGCGGCATCGACGGTGAAGATCTTGTCGTGTGGCATACCTTCGGCGTGACCCACGTGCCGCGCCCCGAGGACTGGCCGGTGATGCCCGTCGATTCGTGTGGGTTCACGCTCCTACCCCAGGGTTTCTTCGACCGAAATCCGACCCTGGACGTTGCGCCGTCCTCCTCCCCACATTGCCGTGGCTCCGGTGGATGACCCGTCTCTGGAGCCTGGGTTGCCATGAGGTCTGAATCACTACTCTGAGCCACTTGATCGCTTCAGTGAGTAACCCATAGGCTTCCGGTCATCTGCCCAGACCCAGCAACGGAGTCCGATGTGACCACTCACCGTGAAGCAGTTCCTCGCCTCACCAGACGACGGCTCGGACCCATCCACATCTTCTTCTTCACCGTCGCTGCTTCGGCGCCGCTGACCGTGCTGGGTGGCGGTGTCACCACGACGTTCGCCGTAACCGGCATCGCCGGAGTTCCGCTGTCCTTCTTGATCTTGGCTGTCGCGCTGGGCCTGTTCGTCGTCGGATACGCCGCGATGAGCCGGCACGTGGCAAACGCCGGAGCGTTCTACTCCTATCTGGCAAACGGGCTGGGTCGGGAGTGGGGAGTCGCCGGGTCCTTCGTTGCCCTGGTGGCCTACAACGCGATCCAGATCGGACTGTACGGCTTGTTCGGAGTGGCGCTGTCGGGCTTCATGGCCGAGAATTTCGGGCTCGAGCTGGCGTGGTGGGTGTGGTCGTTGATCGCCCTGGTCATAGTCGGAGCCCTCGGGCAGCTGCGAGTCGACCTGAATGCCAACGTGCTGGCCGTACTGCTGATCCTCGAGATCGTCGCGGTCGTCATCTACGACGTGGTGGCCTTCGCCCATCCGGCGACCGGCTCGATCGGCACTGAAGGACTCCAACCCGACGAATTGTTCGTCCCCGGCGTGGCTGCGGTGTTCGCTTTCGGCGTCGCGGCCTTCATCGGCTTCGAGTCCGGTGCCATCTATAGCGAGGAAGTACGCGACCCACGTCGTACCGTGGCCCGCGCCACCTTCGCCGCTCTCACTTTCACCGGACTGTTCTACGCGCTGTCGGCTTGGGCCATGACGGTGAATGTCGGACCGGACAACCTACAGCCGGCAGCGGTCGAGGCCGGACCCGGTTTGGTGTTCGGACCGATCGCCCAATATGCGAGTCCGCTCATTGCTGACGTCGCCAACGTCCTGTTCATCACCAGCGTTCTCGCAGCTCTGCTGAGTTTCCACAATGGCGTCGCGCGGTATCTCTTCGCGTTGGGCAGAGAGCGGGTGCTGCCGCAAGGTCTGAGCCGGGTGGGCGTCCGTTCCGGAGCTCCGGTCGCCGGGTCGCTGGTTCAGTCGATCCTCGCTCTGATCGTCATCTTGGTCTTCGTCGTGGCTGATCGGGACCCCCTGCTCGACCTGTTCACCTGGCTGAGCGGCATGTCGGCTGTCGGGGTCATCCTTCTGATGACCGGCGCCTCCGCATCGGTGATCGGCTACTTCGTCACCCGCCGGACAGAGGAAAGCCTCTGGCAGCGTGCGGTTGCGCCCGCTCTGGCCACCCTCATCCTGGGCGGCCTCGTGGTTCTCCTCGTCGTGGAATTCGACACGCTGCTCGGCACCGATCCGGCATCCGCCCTGCGCTGGATCCTGCCTGGCGTCGTGTTCGGTGCCGCCGTCCTGGGCCTGATCTGGGGGCTCGTGCTGCGCGGTACCCGGCCCGAGGTGTACGACGGCATTGGACGCAGTGCGGTGGAGCCCGCATCCGAGGACGAGAACGAGGAGGGCATCCAGCTGCAGTCCCTCCGCCGCTAGCCGTCGAACCGACCCACTGCTGGCAGGTCCTGGGTCGATAGCCCGCGCCCGTACCTCAGGCCGTTGCGGATGGAGGACAATAAGACCCATGAGCCGCACCGCACGGATCGAACGCTCGACGTCGGAGACCAAGCTGGTCGTCGAGGTTGACCTCGACGGGACCGGCCGGGCCGAGGTCGCCACCGGTGTCGGCTTCTTCGACCACATGCTCACCGCTCTGGCCAAGCACAGCGGCGTCGACCTGACCGTGCATGCCGACGGTGACCTGCACATCGACGCCCACCACACCGTCGAGGACGTGGCGATCGCACTTGGGCAGGCTTTTGCCGAGGCGCTTGGCGACAAGGCGGGAATCTCCCGGTACGGCGATGCGCTGGTGCCGATGGACGAGGTGCTGGTCCAAGCCGTGGTGGATCTGTCCGGCCGGCCCTACTTCGCCCATGACGAGCCCGACACGATCACTCCGATGATCGGGCCGGACTATCCGACCAGCCTGACCGGGCATGTGTTCCAGTCCTTCGCCCATTCAGCTGGGATCACCCTGCACATTCGAGTGCTCCACGCCGGACGTGATGCCCACCACATCGTCGAAGCCCAGTTCAAGGCGCTGGCCCGGGCGTTGCGCGCGGCCCTGGCCCTGGACCCGCGGATTGGCGGCGTGCCCAGCACCAAGGGCAGCCTGTGAGTTTTGGTGTCGTGCTGATCGCAGTGGGCGGATTTCTGCTCGGCGGGGCGTACTCGGTCGCCACACTCGAGAGCGGCGGTGCCCGAAACCGGCGTGCGCAACTGGCTCTCGCATCGGTTCTGGTCCTGCTCGCGCTCTACCTCGTCATTGCCGGCGTCCTCGAGGCCATGGGCGAGTGATCACGGTGACCAGCCGGCGACCTCGGGTCGTGATCCTGGACTACGGCAGTGGCAACCTGCGCTCTGCCCAGCGTGCATTCGAGCGGGCCGGGGCTGACGTGTCGGTGACCGCCGACCGCGATGCCGCACTCAGTTGCGACGGTCTGGTCGTCCCGGGGGTCGGCGCCTTTGCCTCGTGCATGCGCGGCCTGCACGCTGTCGACGGCCCCCGGGTCATCGACCGCCGGTTGGCCGGTGGACGGCCGGTACTCGGCATCTGCGTCGGAATGCAGGTCCTGTTCGACCGAGGCGTCGAGGGTCCGGCACAGACCACGGGGTGCCAGCAGTGGGTCGGAGTCGTGGATCGGCTCACGGCTCCGGTCATCCCGCACATGGGCTGGAACACCGTTGCCGTTCCGAAAGACTCACGGTTGTTCGCCGGTGTGCAGACCGAACGGTTCTATTTCGTGCACAGCTACGCGGCACGCACCTTCGACGCCGATACCGCCGCGCCCTTTGTGCCGCCCGTCGTCACGTGGGCTGAACACGGCGAGCCGTTCGTCGCCGCTGTCGAGAACGGTGCCTTGTCGGGCACCCAATTCCACCCAGAGAAGTCCGGGCGAGCCGGCGCCATCCTGCTTGCGAACTGGTTGTCGACGCTCAGCTCGGTGTGAGCCTGACGCGGCTCAGTCAGTGAACCGGAATCGCGTGCAGTCCTTGGGAAAGTCGAACCAGGCCAGCGCTCGCTTGGGCGTCAGCACCATCAGTCCACCGCCGTCGACCCAGGACTCCGGACCGGGTGCGTAGCCGAGGCCGTGATACTTCTCGAAGGCCGTCGACAGCTGAGCCCCGAGCCCGTCCGCCGGCGCCCTGATCGGCTCGGACCGGCCCTCGACGATCACTGTCTGCGTCCCGCTCTCCAGATTGAGCGAACACGCCGGGTTGACCGCGAGATTGCGGGCATGCCGCGTGGTGGGCGCGCCGTCGTAGAAGAACCGGCCCTCCAACCACACGCCCCAGCGGGGGACGGCATGCGGTGTGCCGTCCGGTCGCACTGTTGCCAGCCAGTAATGGGCAGCAGCGATCAGCCGCTCTTCGACCTGCGCCCAGGCAAGCAGACCCTCTGAAGTAATCGGGATGCCATAGCCGTCCGGGAAAACTGGCCGGTCACCGACCGGCTCCGTGGAATGCGCTCTCATGCCGCCGAGACTAGAAGGACCCACTGACAAGGTGAGCAGGGCTGACCATCGAGTCAGCCTGGCGCGGCGACGAAGTCGATGAGTTCCTCGACCCGTCCGAGCAGCGCGGGGTCCAGGTCGGCATAGCTGTTGACCCGGCCGAGGATCTGCTTCCATCCGGCACCGGTGTCAGGTCCCCCGCCCAACCGGGCACAGACGCCGTCCTTCCACGGGCTCGGCATCGTGGATGCCTTCGACCTAGATGCGCGAGGCCACCGCGACCGTGGCCGGTGAGCGAAAGTCGACGGTCGAGCCGGAGGACTTCGCAGTGAACGCGGATCCGGACGCTCGGGCCCGGCCGGGTCAGCGGTACTCGGTTTGCCTTCGAGCCAAAAGGTCATGGTCAACGGGAAGACCCGGATCTGGCGAGATGGAGAGAAAGTCCCCGCAACAGCGCCGCGGCGCGCTAACGTCTTTGGGTAACCATCTGTCTACACAGCGTCAGAACAGCGAGGACCCCGATGCGATCGATCCGGCGCAAGATGCACACGGCGCTGGTCAGCGTCGCGACGATCGGCATGCTGGCCGGCGTCATCCAAGCAGTGCCCGCTGCCGCAGCACCCGCGCCGCGGCCAACCTTCACCATCACCGAAGTCGCCTCGGGCCTGAACCTGCCCTGGGACGTCGCACAGACACCGGACGGAACGCTGATCTTCGATGAGCGCTTCGGCGGACTGTCGGTTCGACGTACGAACGGCACTGTGGCCGCCTTGAGCGCTGACTTCAGTGACCTCTTCGTCCTGGGGGAGACCGGGCTGATGGGCCTCGTCCTGGATCCCGGGTTCGCCAGCAGCCGGCGCTTCTACACCTGTCAGGGCCACCAGGCCGGAGCCGACAAAGAGATCCAGGTCATCGCCTGGACGGTCGACGCCGGCTACACTGCGGCTACCCGGGTGGCCGATCCGTTGCTCGGCGACATCCCGGTCAACGCGAGCACCGGCCGGCACGGCGGATGCCGGCTGCGCTTCGACTCCACCGGTTCTCTGATGGTGAGCACTGGCGACAACGCTGTAGGACGTTTCCCGCAAGCTCTGACCTCGCTGGCCGGAAAGATCCTGCGGATCAATCCGATTACTGGCGCTCCGGCGGCCGACAACCCGAGGATCAACTCATCGAACCCGAATACCCGGTTGTTGTGGAACTACGGGCATCGAAATCCGCAGGGTCTGGCGCTGCGGTCCAACGGGCAGATGTTCAACGTCGAGCACGGGCCCTCGATCGAGGACGAGGTCAACCTGGTCCTGCGCAACCGTAACTACGGCTGGGATCCCAACGGCGCCGGCGGCAGCTATGACGAGTCGGTGCCGATGACCGACCTGCAGCAGTTCCCGAACGCAAAACCAGCCTCCTACAGCTCGGGACCGACGGATGCCACCTGCGGTGCGACCTTCCTGGACGGTCCACAGTGGAAGGCCTGGAACGGGTCCATGGTCGTTGCCCATCTGCAGGGCGAATCGCTGCTCCGGTTGACCTTCGGTCGCGGCGGACGCGTGACCAGCCACGAACTCATTCCTGAGTTCTCCGGCACCTACGGGCGACTCCGGACCGCCCAACTCGGTACGGACGGCTCGTTGTACCTCACCACATCCAACGGCGGCGGCGCAGACGTCATCCTGAGGGTCACGCCGACGGGCTAGCGCCGCTTGACCGGATCAGGGACCGCGGACGGTCTCGCGTTCCTCGGCGCCGACATCGTGCAGGTGATGAAGGACGTCGTGCAGGAAGTACCGGGCGAACGAGTCGACGGTGAACCGCGCACCGTCACCACGCCGGCCGGTCCGCTGCCACTGGTCGCCCCTGACCGCGTCGAAGTGAGCCGCCAGAGTCTCTGCAGCCGTGGATAGTTCGGCCGCGACCTCGGTTGGGTCATCCTCGCTATACCGGTCCTCGACGGCGGTGGCATCCTGGTCCCAGTTCTCGAATTCCGGGTCAACCTGGGTGAGCATCAGATGCAACCGGTTATCGAAGCGGCGGCACACATCGCGTAGATGACACGCATATTCCAGCGGCGACCAGGTCGAGGAGTTCGGCCGGGCCCGTGCGTCCACACGTCGCAGTTGGACCTGCCAGGTCGGCCCAGCGTCTCGGAGAATCGTCGCGACGTCTCGTCCGGAGATCGCGTCCGGATCGAATCCGCAGTCCGGGCAGGGCCGCTCGAGTACCCAGGTCCAGTCCTTCGTGTCAGGCACAATGTTCATCGGACCGACGCTATGCGGCATTCAGCCGACCACCGGACGCGCACGCGAGATGGGCAGGATTTCGGTCAAGAATGGCTGCTTGATCGAGGTGTGCTCCTTGGCTGCCAGCGACCGTGGTGCACGACCTCGTCGACGCCGCGGCGGCCACGGCGCAGCGATGGCGACTTCTGATCCGGCATCCGGTACCCGATCGAGACCACACCGATCGGCGAGAAGCCGTCGGGGACGCCAAAGGCCGCGCGCAGCGCCTGGATGTGTTCCGGCGGTACCCCGAAGAAGCAGCCGCCCAGTTCTTCGTCGACCGCCGTCTGCAACATCAGCAACGCGGCCATCCCGGTGTCGATGTCCCAGTACGGCACCGGCCAGCGGCTCTCCTCGCGATCCGCCCAGCCCTTGTCCGGTTCGGCGTACCGGTCCAGATAAGCGTCCTTGTGCGAGAAACATACGATCAGCAGTGGGGCAGCGCTCATCTCCGTCAGCCACGAATCGGCCTCGTCTGCCTCGGTGGTCACCGACCAGAACAGCTCCCGATCGGCGGCAGCTTCCAGCACCAAGAAGCCCCAGCCCTGACTGAAGCCGGCCGACGGAGCATGCAGGGCGTTACCCAGGATGCGGTCTCGGATCTCGGACGGGACGGCACGCGCCGGGTCATAGGCGCGCACCATCCGACGACGCCGCACGACCTCGGAGAACTCCATGGCCGCCAGCATGCCCCTGCCCGGTGGCCCGGCGCGAGACTCGTAGGCTGCCTCGGTGAGCCTGATCCTGCTGCCCGCCGTGGACGTGGCAGGCGGCCAGGCCGTCCGCCTGGTGCAGGGGGTCGCCGCGAACCTGACCTCCTACGGTTCGCCGCTCGAGGCGGCACTGACCTGGCAGCGCGACGGTGCGGAGTGGATCCACCTCGTCGATCTCGACGCGGCGTTCGGGCGGGGGGACAACCGGGAGCTGATCGCCGACGTCGTCGGCCGGCTGGACGTGCACGTGGAACTGTCCGGAGGTATCCGCGACGACGACTCCCTGGGCGCTGCGCTGGCCACTGGCTGCGCCCGGGTCAATCTCGGTACGGCGGCCCTGGAGGACCCGGAGTGGACCGGGTCAGCCATCGGCGAGTTCGGGGAGCAGATCGCGGTCGGACTCGACGTCCGCGGCGAGACCTTGTCAGCCCGCGGCTGGACCCGCGAGGGCGGGGATCTGTGGGAGGTGCTCGCCCGGCTGGACGCGCAGGGCTGCGCACGCTACGTGGTGACCGACGTGCTCCGCGACGGCACCCTGACCGGGCCGAACGTCGAGCTGCTCCGGAAGGTCTGCAAGGCCACGAACCGGCCGGTGATTGCCAGCGGCGGAGTGTCCACTTTGGACGATCTCCGGGTGCTTGCCGCCTTGGTTCCTGACGGCATCGAAGGCGCCATCGTCGGTAAGGCCCTGTACGCAGGCGCTTTCACCCTTCCCGAGGCGCTGCAGGTGGCCTGGTGAGGCACCTCGTCCCGCGTATGCGGGCAGGACCGGGATGACGCTGCGACGAATCTCCTCGGGCGGTCCGTACGAGGAGCTGGTTGGCTATTCGCGCGCGGTCGTCGCCGGCCCGTGGGTACTCGTCGCCGGCTCCACGGCGACCGTGGACGGTGAGGTGGTCGGTGTCGGTGACGCCCACCGCCAGACGCTGGTCGCCTTCGAAATCGCCCTGACCGCCGTACGGGAGGCCGGCCTGGACGTGGTGGATGTCGTGCGCACCCGGATGTACGTCCGCGACATCAACCAGCAGGGTGCGGTCGGCCGCGCGCATCAGGAACTGTTCGGGGACGTCAGGCCGGCCGCGACCATGGTCGAGATCAGCGGATTGGTACATCCCGACCTTCTGGTGGAGGTCGAGGTCGATGCCTACCGCGGGACAGATCCCCCGCCGGGTGGAGCAGAGCACCGAGCATGAGCGTCGCGGTCCGCGTGATCCCGTGTCTTGACGTCGCGGCCGGGCGGGTGGTCAAGGGAGTCAACTTCGTCGACCTGCGCGACGCGGGGGACCCGGTCGAGATGGCTCGGATCTATGACGCCGAGGGTGCCGACGAACTCACCTTTCTCGACATCACCGCCTCCTCCGACGAGCGAGAGACCACCTGGGACGTCGTCCGGCGCACCGCTGAAACGGTGTTCATCCCGTTGACCGTCGGTGGCGGAATTCGGTCCGTCCAGGATGTGGACCGCTTGTTGCGGGCGGGCGCGGATAAGGTCGGGGTGAATACCGCCGCTGTCGCCCGTCCGGAGCTGATCGACGAGATCGCGGCCGAGTTCGGCTCGCAGGTCCTGGTGCTTTCCGTCGATGCCCGCCGAGCCCTCGGTGCCGCAACGCGGTCCGGGTTCGAGGTGACCACCCACGGAGGCCGGACCGGCACCGCGAGGGATGCGGTGGGCTGGATCTCCGAGGCCATTGGGCGCGGGGTCGGGGAGATCCTGCTCAACTCGATGGATGCCGATGGCACCCAGGCCGGTTACGACCTGCAGATGATCGCCTCCGCGCGCGCCGTCTCCAGCGTCCCGCTTGTTGCCAGTGGCGGGGCGGGAAGCCTCGCCGACTTCGCGCCGGCCGTCGTCGCGGGCGCCGACGCGGTCCTGGCGGCAAGCGTCTTCCACTTCGGGCGATTGCGCATCGAAGCGGTCAAGCGCGTCCTTCGTGAGGCAGGAATGCCGATCCGCTGACCACGGCCACCACCTACACCCTCCCGCGGCGGCAGGCCGCGCCCGGCACGTCAGCCGTCGAGAATCGTGATCCGAACGGCCCGGGCCCTCTGGCCGGCCTCCCGAAGGACTTTCAGCCGCGGATCACCGACCACCAGCCATGGACCTCTGGGCAGGGCGGCCACCTTGGCCAGCCTGGGATCGGCCAGCGCCGAGGCGATCAACGGTCGATCTCCACCGGTGAACAGGGCGGTCAGGGTTGGGGTTTCGGGCGCGATGATCCGCAGCGCCACCTCCACTGCAGAGCCGACCAGGGCGGCCGCCTGATTGTCCCGCCGACGCGAAAAGCGCTGCTGACTCGTACCGCCCGCTGCGGTCCGGCCCTGGACATACCGATTGCCCACCTTCGAGGCCACCAGCGTTGCTGCCTCGAAGACCCCTGCGGCATAACCGCCCCGGCGAATCAGCAGCACGGCCACCCGGCGACCGTGCAGAGCGTGGTCGACCAGCGCCTGCCATGGAGCGCGTGGATCGGGATGCAGTGGCGGGAAGGGCACCTCGCAGCGAGCGGCTGACCCGTCAGCGGCATGCAGCGCGACGACGTCGTTGCTAGCGCTCACCTGCACGTCCCCGTGGCTGGCAGCGAACCGCTCCAACCAGCCGGCCAGGCGCTCGGGTGCCACGAGCACCGTACGAGCACCGCTCTCGGTCATGTCGGCATCGAGGCACTCAGAGTCCGGGAAACTCAGGGGTGAGTGGAGTAACGCCGGATAGCTGGTGCCAGCTGGTCTGGTGCAGTGCCGCGTCGGTCAGCGCGGTGAGTGAGAACGCCTTGGCCCGCTGGCTGTGACTTCGAGAGACGGCGAAGGCATAGCCCGACGCGACGCCGGCCTCCAACGACGCTGCAAGTTTCAGGGCGCTGGTCGGGTCGGCAACCGGGAACGGCAGTTCATAGCTGGCTTCGGTGGGCTCCGGGTCGGCCCCGCGCAGCCGGATGAGGTCGGCGAGTTCGTCTCGGCGGGACCGATGGGCAGCATCGACATCCCGTACGGCCTGCCGGCTCTCGAGGACGACCGAGGCACCCACGATGCCGTACCCCCAGATCGCGACGTGCTCGGAACGCAGGGCAGCCTGCAGACCTTCGATCTCGGCGGGGCTCATGGCTCCTCCGCGGAGAAGTGAGCGTGGTGGACTCTCACCCGAGCAGCCGGACATGGCACGCGGTACTGGCCGCGCAGCTGCCGAGTAGGGCAGCGAGATCACCGTCGGCGCGCAGCGCGGCGGCTCGCAGCGTGCCAGCGGCCACCTGCACAGCGCGCCGCAGGTCGGAGC
The DNA here is from genome assembly GCA_013811805.1 of Geodermatophilaceae bacterium. Lineage (GTDB taxonomy): Bacteria > Actinomycetota > Actinomycetes > Mycobacteriales > Geodermatophilaceae > JACCQS01. The sequence continues at coordinate 12,681 of JACCUM010000005.1, forward strand.
GGGCCGTCACCACATCGCCCGGCTGGTCCGGCCCGGAGCCGGACTGTGCGGGAAATGTGGAGGGGGACGCCGCGGCGACCTGCCCAGCAGCGGCCGGCGCGGCGGCTCGCAGCGCCTCGGTATGTGCGCTGGTCTGGGCTTGCAGGTCCGACACTGAAGCCGTGAGGTCCGGAAAGGCGGCGAGCGTGTGCTTGTAGGTGGCCAGAAGTTCCTGTTGACCGATCAGAACCGGTGTCAACGGATCGATCGCCGCGGCGGTCGGCGTGGGTGGTTGCCCCGAGGTCGCCTCGCAAGCGCCCAACGCGGGACCGAGTCCGACCGCGCCAAGGCTCGCTCCGGCGAGCAGCACGGTACGTCGCGAGACACGCGAATCGCTCACCGCAGGAGTCTGACAGTCGGCCCGACTCGCCCGGCACCGGTAACCTCGAAGCGGTACCGGTGATGCGCGCCGTACCGACAACTGCACACGACAAGGAGGCCGACAGGTGAGCGCCAACAGCGCGGGATCGGCCGCGACTCTGGACCGGCTGGCAGCGCTGGTCTCCCCGGTGATCCGGGGAGCCGGTTATGACCTGGAAGACCTGATCCTGACCCCGATGGGGCGGCGCAGCCTGCTCAGAGTGGTCATCGATCGAGACGCTGGGGTCTCCCTCGATGACATCGCCGAGATGTCCCACGCGGTGGCCGCCGTCCTGGACGAGGACGAGGGAGTCATCGGCAAGGCGCCCTACGTTCTGGAGGTCACCTCGCCGGGCGTGGATCGGCCGCTGACCGAGCCCCGTCACTGGCGCCGGGCGATCGGGCGGTTGGTCGCGGTCCACGTGGCGAGCAACGGTTCGCTGGCCGTGGAGGAGGGGTCCGCGGACTCGCCAGGTTCAACGCTGCGCGGTCGGGTTGCCGGCTTTGACGGGGTGGCGGTGACCCTGAGCGTCGACGGCGTCGAGCATCTGCTGCCGCTGGCCGTCCTGGGAGCCGGGAGAGTCGAGCTGGAATTCAACCGTCCCGACGAGGGCGCCAAGCACGAGCGAGCACAGCGGCAACACAAGGCGAAGAAGGGAAAGGGCGGCTTGAAATCCGCCCCCACCACCAGCGCAGTTCCCTCCGCGGAGGAGAAATGAATATCGACATCAGTGCTCTGCGAGGGATCGAACGCGAGAAGGGGATCTCGTTCGCGACTGTGGTCGAGGCCATCGAGACGGCCTTGCTCACCGCTTACCGGCACAAAGAGGGCACCGACGCCCACGCGCGGGTCGTCGTCGACCGCAAGACCGGGGAGGTGTCGGTGTTCGCCCAGGAACTGGGTCCGGACGGCACGGTGCTCCGGGAGTACGACGACACGCCGAGCGGCTTCGGGCGGATCGCGGCGAGTACGGCGCGTCAGGTGATCTTGCAGCGTCTGCGCGATGCCGAGGACGAGAACAACTTCGGGGAGTTCTCCGGTCGAGAAGGAGACTTGGTCGGAGGAGTCGTACAGGTGCATCGAGGTCGCAACGAGCGCGGCATCGTGGTCGTCGACATCGGCAAGTTCGAAGCCATCCTGCCGGCCGCCGAGCAGGTACCGGGGGAGGACTACAGCCATGGTTCGCGATTGAAGTGCTACGTCGTGTCGGTGACCAGAACCCCGCGCGGACCCCAGGTGATGGTCAGCCGTAGGCACCCGAACCTGATTCGCAAGCTTTTCGCCCTCGAGGTTCCCGAGATCGCCGACGGCAGCGTGCAGATTCCCGCGGTGGCCCGCGAGGCCGGGCATCGGACCAAGATCGCGGTGCACACCACGGTCGAGGGGTTGAACGCCAAGGGCGCCTGCATCGGCCCCGTCGGTCAGCGGGTACGCAACGTCATGAGCGAGCTACATGGCGAGAAGATCGACATCGTCGACTATTCCGAGGACCCGGCCGAGTTCGTCGGGCATGCGCTGTCCCCGGCCCGCGTACTCGAAGTGCACGTCGTCGACCCGGTGGCCAAGGCGGCCCGCGTCGTCGTACCGGACTTCCAGCTCTCGTTGGCCATCGGCAAGGAGGGGCAGAACGCGCGCTTGGCCGCGCGGCTGACCGGGTGGCGGATCGACATCCGCAGCGACGCCCAGGAGGAGTCTCCGGTCGAGGTCGCGCCAGCCGCTGCACCCCCGGTTGCCAGCCGGTGACGAGCCCGGGAAACGAAGGGCTGACCTCGCGCTAGACTGGGCGGTGGCCGATCGAGTGGTTCCGGTGCGCACATGTGTGGGCTGCCGGCAGCGTTCATCGATCAGCGAACTGTTGCGAGTCGTGGCGGTGTCCGGGCAGGTTGTCCCGGACCCGCAGCGCAGGTACGCAGGCCGAGGAGCTTCGCTGCATCCTCGACCCGAGTGCCTGGCACGCGCCGAACGACGAGGAGCCTTCCGACGAGCCCTACGGGTCACCGGAGACTTGTCGACCGAGGCGTTGCACAGCTTTGTCGCCGACCGTCTCGGCCAGCACCACGAACAGGATGGTTATGCGCCATGAGTTCCCGCACCGTCGCGCCGCCAAGCGCGCCCGGACATCAGGGTCCGTGCGCCCGTCGAGAGCAGGTCTTTCTCGGATGAGCACCCAGTGAAGAACCACCCGTGATCATGTTCCACCCGTAACCACGAGGTCGCGCGGGCAGCCGCCGCCCTCACCTATGAGGAGTCACGTTGCCAGGCAAAGCCCGCGTCAGCGCCATCGCGAAAGAACTCGGCGTACCCAGCAAGGACGTCCTCGCCAAGCTGACCGAACTCGGTGAGTACGTCAAGAGCCCGTCCTCCACGGTCGAAGCACCGGTCGTCCGGCGCCTGCACGAGGCGTTCCCGGCCCCGACGGCCAAGCCCGTCAAGGCCGCCACGAAGGCCGCAAAGGCCGCCAAGTCCACTTCTGCTCCAGAGCTGGACCCGACCCCGGCAGCGACTCCGGGTCCAGGCGACCCCGCCCCCGCTGCTGCTCCGGCTGCATTCGTCGAGGCACCAGCGCCTGCACCGGCGCGTCCGGCCGCGGTGCCCACTGCGGCTGCTCCTGCTCCCAGGCCGATGGCTGCGCAAGCTCCGGCGCCCGCTGCTCCGCCTGCGGCCGCGCCGGTCGCCCCTCCCGTACCGCCCGATGCCGCCGCAAGCGCCTCACCAGGTGACATTCCACGGCCGATTCCGCGTCCGGGCGCCAGGCCGGGGGGCCCGCGCCCGGGTAACAACCCCTTTGGTGTCGGCAGTTCCACTGCTCCGCGTCCAGGTGCTCCGCGCCCGGGTTCGCCACCCCGCCCGGGTGGTACGGGTGGTCCAGGTGCAGCACGACCGAACCCGGGCATGGTCCCGGCTCGTCCCAGCCGCCCGACTCCGGCCGGCGGCCGAAGTCGACCGGGTGGTCCCAGCGCAGGCCCAGGTGCCGGTGGTGCCCCCAGCGGTAGTGGCAACTACCGCGGCGGGGGTGGCGCTCCCGGCGCTCCCAGCGGTCCAGCCGGAGGTGGTGGCGGGTTCCGTGGCGGTCCTGGTGGACGCGGCGGCCGTGGTGGCCGTGGCAGCGGTACGGCGGGCGCGTTCGGTCGCCCCGGTGGTCGCGGCCCGGTCCGCGGGCGCAAGTCCAAGAAGCAGCGCCGTCAAGAGTTCGACAACATGCAGGCTCCGTCGATGGGCGGGGTTTCCCTACCGCGCGGAAACGGCGCAGTGGTCCGCCTGCCCCGTGGAGCCTCGCTGACCGACTTCGCCGAGAAGATCGGCGCGGACCCGGCGGCTCTGGTGGCCGCCCTGTTCCACCTGGGCGAGATGGTCACCGCGACCGCGTCGGTCAACGACGAGACGCTGGCCCTGCTGGGCGGCGAGATCGGCTACGAGGTCCAGGTCGTCAGTCCCGAGGACGAAGACCGCGAGCTGTTGGACTCCTTCGACCTGACCTTCGGTGACCAGGAGTTGGCCGAGGAGGACCTGATGGCCCGGCCGCCGGTCGTCACGGTGATGGGTCACGTCGACCACGGAAAGACCAAGCTCCTGGATGCGATCCGACGTACCGACGTGGTCGCCGACGAGGCAGGCGGCATCACCCAGCACATCGGTGCCTACCAGGTGCCGGCCGAGCTCGATGGTGCCGAACGGCTGATCACCTTCATCGACACCCCCGGTCACGAGTCGTTCACGGCGATGCGTGCCCGTGGTGCGAAGGTCACCGACATCGTGGTCCTGGTGGTTGCCGCCGACGATGGCGTCATGCCGCAGACGGTGGAGGCGCTCAACCACGCCCAGGCCGCGGACGTACCGATCGTGGTCGCAGTCAACAAGGTGGACAAGGAAGGCGCCAACCCGGGCAAGATCCGCCAGCAGCTGACCGAGTACGGCCTGGTTGCCGAGGAGTACGGCGGCGACACCCTGTTCGTCGACGTGTCCGCGACCAAGCGGCTGGGGCTGACCGAACTGCTCGAGGCAATTCTGCTGACCGCGGATGCGTCTCTGGATCTGCAGGCCAACCGCGAGCAGGACGCCCAGGGTGTGGCCATCGAGGCGCACCTCGACCGCGGTCGCGGACCCGTGGCCACGGTTCTGGTGCAGCGCGGAACTCTCCGGATCGGGGACTCCATCGTCGCTGGTGACGCGTACGGACGGGTCCGGTCGATGCTCGACGAACACGGGGAGAAGCTGACCGAGGCGCTCCCCTCGCGTCCGGTCCAGGTGCTCGGCCTGACCTCGGTGCCACGCGCCGGCGACACGTTCCTCGTCGTCGACGAGGACCGAGTCGCCCGGCAGATCGCCGAGCGTCGCCAGACCCGGATCCGCAACGCCCAGAACGCGGCGTCGCGCAAGCGGGTCAGTCTCGAAGACCTGGACTCGGCGTTGCGCGAGACCAGCGAGTTGAACCTGATCATCAAGGGTGACAACTCCGGAACCGTCGAGGCTCTGGAGGACGCGCTGCTGAAGATCCCGGTCGGTGAGGACATCTCGCTGCGGGTCATCCACCGTGGTGTCGGGGCCATCACCGAGGGCGACATCAACCTCGCGATCGCCGACAACGTCATCGTGCTCGGGTTCAACGTCCGGGCGGAGGGCAAGGCCACGGAGCTGGCCACCCGCGAGGGCATCGACATCCGGTACTACTCGGTGATCTATGCGGCGATCGACGAGATCGAGGCCGCCCTCAAGGGCATGCTCAAGCCGGAGTTCGAGGAGGTGCAGCTGGGTACGGCGGAGGTCCGCGAGGTCTTCCGGGTGCCGCGCATCGGCAAC
>JACCUM010000013.1 GCA_013811805.1 Geodermatophilaceae bacterium
ACCACGCCGGTGACCAAATCGTCGCGAAAGGGCTCCACTACGGCCGCCAGCCGACTCAGCGTCTCGTGGGTGCCCCAGGCGCCCAGTGCGACGCTGATCGCCAGCAGTCCCAGCCAGCCGAAGCCGACCCCCAGCCGCCCTGCGAGAAATCCTTCGTCGACGGCCAGGGCGACCAGGATCCCGGACAGCAACGCCGGCAGCGCCTCGAGGAGCGACCAGGCCGCCAGCCGCCACAGCTGGGTCCTGCGCGCCCGAAGGGAGGCGAGCAGCACCGTTCGGGCAGTCAGGTCGATGGTGGAGCGATGCCTGCCGGCTTTGTTCGTGGATTGGGTGCCGAGAGCGATCATTCAGCGCCCACCAAGTCAGAACCGAGCGCCGCCAGCATCGGCGCGTCGTCCGGCTCGGGCCGGCCGGCCTCGAACAGTCCGCGATAGTCCGGGTCCGTCCAGAGTTCCCGGTGCGGGGCCTGCGCTCGCACCCTGCCGTCGTCCAGCCAGATGACCTGGTCGGCTCGGGCGGCCGTGGAGGCCCGGTGTGCCACGAGGATCCGAGTTCGATCGGCCATCGCGCCGGTCAATGCCCGACTGATCTCGTGTTCGGTGACGGTGTCCAGGCTTGCGGCCACGTCGTCCAGGATCAGTACCCGGCCGGTGTGCGCGAACGCCCGCGCCAGGCCCATCCGCTGCATCTCGCCGCCGGACATGGGGGCCTCGGCCAGCGGTGTCTGGTACCCCTTGGGCAGGTGGCGGATGAAAGTGTCGGCGTGGGCCGCCATGGCGGCATCGACAACCGTGTCATCATCTGGAGCGTCGGCACCGAAAGCGATGGCGCCGCCCAGTGTGTCGCCGATGAGGACCGGGCGCTCGAAGCCGTAGCCGACCGCGCCACGCAACTCGCGCTGGGTCAGCTGGATCAACTGGACCCCGTCGAGGAGCACCACCCCGTCATCCGGGTCGACCAGCCGGCCGGCCAGCCCGGCAAGCAGCGATTTCCCGGCACCAGTTCGGCCAACGACCGCGACCAGCGACCCCGCCGGAATCACCAGATTCAGGCGATCCAGGATCACCCGCTCGCCAACGCGGACGGACACCTTGCGGAATTCGACCGTGCCGCCCGCCGACGGCAGGACGGCATTCCCGTAGCCCACGGCCGACAGATCCAGGACCTCGCCCACCCGGCGCGCCGCCGCCCGGGACCGGATGAACCGGGTGAGATCGGGGATGACCGAGCTCAGCGCCGCGCCGAGAGCCACGTACTGGCTGGCGGCGAGCAGCTCTCCCGGTGAGATCCGCCCACGGGAGAGCTGCCACCCGCCCACGGCCAACACCGCGATCTCCAGCCCGGACAGCAGAAGCAGATCCTGAGCAGTGATCCTGGCCTGGGCCCGCCACATCCGCATTCCGTAGTCGTGCAGCGTGGCCAACGGTCCCAGGACCCGCTTCGTTTCCCGCTCGGCCGTGCCTGCGGCGGCTATCGTGCGCGCGCCGGACAATGCCTGGACCAGTCGGCCCGCGATCTTGCCCTGGATGGTCAGATATCCCTCGGCGAGTTCGGAGGCGTCGCGGGCGAAGGCCCAGAGCAGCGCCATCATCACCGGCAATCCCACCAGGAAGGTAACGCACAGCCAAGGGTCGATCAGCGCGAGGGCGATCGTGCCACCCACCGCGGGGATCAGAGCCGCCGCGCCGCGGATGACGTCTGGCGCCACGCTGCCGGCCTCGGCGGTGTTGCCGACCAGCCGGGCTACCAAATCACCGGGTGGGAACCGCTGGGCGGTGCGCCAGCCCACCGACATGAGGTGCGCGAGACTGGTGTGCCGAAGCCAGGCAGTGGACCGCGCGGTCGCCGCGCCGGTGCCGAGGTCCTCCAGTGCCTCACCCAGCGACAGAACCACCACCAGCACCACGAACAGTGCCAGCCACCGGCCTGGGGCGCCGCCACCGAGGAGATCGTCCAGGGTGCGCCCCAATACGGCCGGCAGCGCAAGTTCGGCGGCAGCGAGGACCAGCGCGTTGACTGCCAACAAGCCGACCCACCAGCCGGCGTTTCGCCCTACCTGGACCAGCAGCCTGGCACTTGGTCGGGAGTCGTCCGTGTCTTCCACCCCCCTCCTGAACGAGTCTGGCAGCCGCTCCGACCAAAGGACGGAAACGGCTGCCAGACCTTGGTCGCTCTCTTAACAGAGGGCGAGGCTGAGACGACTTCCGCCGCCGCACCGCCGGCTGCGCCGGCTACGGCGCCGCGAGGCGGTCTCCTTGTCTTCCAGGGCGAGACCCTGCAGGTCGAGAATGGCCATATTGATTCACCTCCTTTACATCGCTAGAGGGCGGTTCGGCAAATGCCGGACCGAGGAATGGGAGATGCACCGGCCGATCGTGCAGGGCGGCGCCGAGCGCGAGCAGGATTCCAGCACTGCCCGTGGCCAGGTCCATCGACAGCCGGAGCAGCAGTTCGCCCGGGAAGGCCAATTGGCCCCCGTAGTCGACGGCATGCCATTCGAGCCGGCGGAGGTGACCGGCGACAAGCGGGTCGGCACCGGCCGTTCCGGCCAGGTGCTCGCGACTGAGGTAGAGGATCATTCCGGCCCGGCCGGAGAACAGTCCAGGCGCGATGTAGAACTCCGATTGGGCGGCAACGCCTATCCCACGGCTGGCGGTGGCGAACTGCTCGTCGTCGCGCACGGCAAGGTAGCGGTCGAGGACCAGCCCGATTCCCACGCTGCCGTCGAGCAGGTAGGGAGACGTGCGAAAGCCCTCGTCGACCTCCAACGCTCCGTCCTCACGCAGCACGCACCGGCGCAGGTCCTGGCGCAGCGCAGTCGCAGCCAGGTCGAGTAGCGCGGAGTCGCCGGTCCGGTCGAACAGCCGCAGGAACAGCAGGGCTGGCCCCGAGGACCCGCGCGGCAAGCCCGCATAGGGATTGCCCCACCCGCTCCTCGTCGGTACCGAGTCCACGTCGCCAAGCTCCTCGGCGACGAACTCGGTCACTTCGCCAACCAGCTTCCATAGGGATGATTCGCCGGTGATCTCGGCGAAGTGGGCCAGGTTCAGCCCGATGCCGGCCAGCCCGCTGTGCAGGTCGAGACCGAGCTGATGCCAGTTGTCGCCGAGTTCATCGATAGAGATCTGCAGCACTCGCAAGGCGTCGTCGTGCCGGTCGAGCGCCTCCAGGACGTGCGCGACGCCGTGCAGACCGTCATAGAGCCCGAACCGGGTTCCGGGCTGGGGGTCGGTGGCCCGGCTGACCAGCCACTCCTCGTGCTCCGGATACCGTCCGGCTCCGGTGACGGCCAGCGCGTACAGGACTCCGGCCGCCCCATGGGCGAGGTTGAGTCCGCCGGTTTCGAACTGTTTGATGTCGCCAGGAAACAGCCGGTCGTCGCGCTCCGGCGTGGCACTAGCCATGATGGCCGCGGTCATCGACTGCCTAGTTGCCTCCCAGTTGGTCGGATCGATGTCCAACCGTGGCCGTTGTGCGGCCCTCGGCGGACTAGATATCTGCCCGCTGGTGATGACATCGACGGCGGTACGGAGGAACTCCCGCGGGACCGGAAATGTCTCGGCGATGACCGTGGCGAAGTCCCCCACCTTGCGGGGATCCAGGGCGAGAAGTTCGGTCAGAGGCATGAACATGAACAATCTGAGACAGGCAAGCGCATAGCGGTCGATGTCGAACCCGGTGCACTCGCGCGGGGACATGAACGCAGGGTCACCGAGGGTCGGGCGCTTGCCTTCGCTGATGTCAGACGCGATCTCCAGGTCGATCAGTGCGATCCGGCCGTCCGGGCGGACCAGGATGTTGTACGGGTGCAGATCCCCAATGACCATTCCGCGCTCGTGCGCGCGCGCCACCGCTGCCTCGACCCGACTGTGCATGTCCATCGCCCAGATCGTGTACTCGTCATACGTCGACTCCCCGTCGAGCAGGGCGAGGGGATAGCGGTCGACCAGGGTGTTGCTCAGTGCCTGACCTTCCACGTACTCCAGCACGAGGAATTCGTGCCCGCCCACGGTGAGGTAATCCAGCACTTCCGGTGCGATGCCCAGTCCGGCCAGGCTCTGCAGCATGTCGCGTTCCCGACGTAACCGGGTCACCGCATCGGCACCGTCAACGGCCAGACCCGCGTACGGTCGGGCCTCCTTGAGCACCACCGTCCGCCCGGTCTCACGGTCCACCCCGGCGTAGACCCCACCGCCGTTGGAGAAGTGCAGCGGTTTTTCGATCCGGTACGGAATGTCCTCGACGGTCGCGCTGGTACGGGCGGCCAGATGCGAGACCAGGCAGTCCGGCATCGACACCCACGGCGGGGTGTAGAACGTCGCTTCGCGACGGTCCGGGACCAGCTCCCCGTCCGGGTCCTCGATCGCCGGCTCCAGTTCACCGCTGCCACCGATGCAGTACCGCTCGGTGAATCCGCCGTACCGCACATAGAGCGGTCCCTGACCCCAGCGCAGGTCACTGAGGATGTACGGCCCCGGCTGCCCACCGAGGATCGCGTCCAACTCGGTCGCGACCATTTCGAACTCGGCGTCGTCGGCCGGAAATATGGTGACAAACTTTCCGCTCGACCCCCGGTGGGCGTACTTGCTGTTCGCGAGCAGCAACAGCTGCCGGCTGCGGACGAACTTGAAGGCGATGCCCCGGGTGATGCAGTAGTCCCAGATCGGGTCCAGGATCTCGGCCGCGTTGTCCAGGCTGGCGGAGGCGTGGATCTTCCAACCCTGCGTGGGG
>JACCUM010000049.1 GCA_013811805.1 Geodermatophilaceae bacterium
ACTCCGGCCGTCGTACTGTCCGGCATGTTGGTGCTGGTGACCGCGGTCATCGTGCTCGCCGAGGCGCGGACGCGAGGCCGAGCCCGCTATGCCCGGCTAGGCTCCGGGGCCGCGCGATTGGCAGCTCGAATCTCGATGAAGCGCAAGACGTTCCCGGCCTATGGTGCCCTGGGCCTGCTCGGGGCTGCCTCGCTCGGCGTACCGCTGGTGAGCATGGGTTACTGGCTCTCGGTCGGCCGGTCCGGGGAGTTCGACCTCCCGCAGATCGTCGAGGCGGTAGGCGGATCGTTGCTCCTGGCCGGAGGTGGAGCGGTGTTCACGATGCTGCTCGCCCTTCCGGTGGGCCTGCTGGCCGCGCGCCACACCGGCCGGCTCCCCGGATTGTTGGAGCGGGCCACATATCTCGGCCATGCGGTCCCGGCGATCGTCGTCGCGCTGTCGCTGGTCTTCTTCACGGTGCGCTATGCATTCGACTTCTATCTCAGTGTGCCGCTGGTGGTCTTCGCCTACGCCGTGCTCTTTCTCCCACTCGCGGTGGGGGCCGTCCGCGCCTCGGCCGCACAGAGCCCCCCGGTGTTCGAAGAGGTGGCCCGCTCCCTGGGCCGCGCCCCGCGCCAGGTGCTGCGCACGATCACCCTTCCGCTGGCCGCGCCCGGCATCGCAGCGGGTACGGCGCTGGTGTTCCTGGCGGCGATGAAGGAACTGACGGCCACCCTGGTGCTGCACCCGACCGGCATGGACACCCTGGCTATCCGACTGTGGAGCGAGACCTCCACCCGCTCCTATGCGGCTGCCGCCCCTTACGCTGCCCTGCTGATGCTGGTTTCCGTCATACCCACCTACCTGTTGGGCCGTGATCGTCGACGTACCGGCGACGACCTCCCCGAAGCGACTCAGGGGCACCCTGCGACGGTAGAGCCGAGCGGTCAGGCGCAAGCCCGAGACACACCTTGGCTGGGTTCAAGTACGTATCAATCCTCCCTCCATGCAGAAGCGGTGCACCGGTGAGTGCGCTCAGCGTGTCCGCAGTGGACAAGTCCTTCGGCCGTACGCCGGTTCTGCGTGGGCTGTCCCTCGAGGTGGCGCAGGGCTCGATCGCGGCGGTGCTGGGGCCGTCCGGTTGCGGGAAGACCACCCTGCTGCGGGTCATCGCGGGCTTCGAGGCGCCGGACGCCGGTGAGATCCGGATCGGCGGGCGAGTCGTGGCCGGTCCGTCCAGGCGGCTTCCCCCAGAGCGTCGGGCCATCGGTTTCGTCCCCCAGGAGGGCGCCCTGTTTCCGCATCTGAGTGTGGGCGGCAACGTCGGGTACGGACTCGGGCGTGGCGCCGGGGGCCCCAAGCGGGTGCTGGAAGTGCTGGATCTCATGGGCCTTGCCGGCCTGGTTGAGCGGATGCCACATGAGCTGTCCGGAGGCCAGCAGCAGCGGGTTGCCGTGGCTCGAGCGATGGCTCCCCGGCCCGCCTTGGTGCTGCTCGACGAGCCGTTCAGCTCTTTGGATTCCGGGCTACGTCGGGAAGTCCGTGAGGTCGTGCAGACCGCGATGCGCGCCGATGGCGCCACTGCGGTCCTGGTGACTCACGACCAGGAGGAGGCGCTGTCCTGCACCGATCTGGTCGCGGTCATGCGGCAAGGCGGCATCGTTCAGGCAGCCGATCCGATCACCATTTATCGAGCCCCCCGTGACCTGGAGGTGGCCGAGTTCGTCGGGGACGCGGTCAGGATGGCGGCGCGCTTTTCCGGCGGCTTCGCCGAGACCGAAGTGGGCCGGCTGCCACTGCGTACACCGCTGCCCCCGGACGGCGCCGGCTTGGCGCTCATCCGCCCTGAACAGTTCGTGGTCACCAACCGCAACGGCAGTTCGGCACCGACCACCGAGTACGGGCCGGCGGTTGCCGCGACGGCCGGCCAGCAGTATTTCCTCGGTCACGATGCGCTCCTTGCCATTTCGCTCTCGTCGGGCGCCGTCGTCACTGCGCGGTCGCTGGATCCCGGCCCGGTAGGCGAGCGAGCGGTGTGGCTCTCGGTTCGCGGCCCGGTCAACGGCTACGCACGGGAGGGAAAGACCCAGCGCTTGTAGGCGGTGAACCGGATCGCGGTCCCGACCGCGATCGTCGCGACGTTGGTCAGCTGCAGGATCAGCGTGTCGGTTTGCCCGAGCCGGTACTGGACGATCCACAGGATCGCCAGGCTGACTACCAGCGTGAAGGCGTTGACGGCGAAGAAGATCGGGTATTCGCGGCGCAGACCGGTGCGAGCGCGATGAGAGAACGACCAATGCCGGTGCATGAAGTACGCCGTGGTCGTCGTGATGGAGGTCGACACGATCTTGGACACCAGAGCGTCCGCACCGACGACGGCGTACATCAACTGGAAGATCGTCACGTCCAGGGCGAAATTGATTGCGCCGACCACACCGAAGGCCGAAAGCTCTTTCAGCAGCACCCGCCAAGTGCCACGCACGGTCTCCTTGATCCCCGGTATCCCGGGCGCGGCCTCCACCTGCGCAAGCCTACGTCCGGCGCAATCGTAGGTCTGTGTCTGGCTAGGCTCGCTGAGTCAGGTGGAGGTCGCCCGGTAATCGCAGATGGAGGCTCGTGTGGCAGGTGGGGAGTTCGTGACCCTGGAGGTGGCCGACGGTATCGGGACCCTCCGACTCGCGCGACCGCCGATGAATGCGCTCAATCGACAGCTGCAGGAGGAGATCCGCGGCTGCTCACTCGAGGCCGGTGCCCGTGAAGACGTTCGTGCGGTGATCGTTTACGGCGGCGAGAAGGTGTTCGCCGCTGGGGCCGACATCAAGGAGATGAGCTCGCTCGGTTACAACGAGATGGCTACCCGAGCCCATGAACTGTCGGGGTCTTTCAGTGCGCTCGCTGGCATCCCGAAGCCGACCATCGCCGCGATCACCGGCTACGCTCTCGGTGGCGGGTACGAACTCGCGTTGTGCTGCGACTTCCGGATCGCGGGAGACAACGCCAAGGTCGGTCAACCCGAGATCCTCCTGGGTATCATTCCTGGGGCCGGTGGGACGCAGCGACTCTCGCGGCTGGTCGGGCCGGCCAAGGCAAAGGACATCGTCTATACCGGGCGTTTCGTCGGCGCCGAGGAGGCGCTGGCCATCGGGATGGTGGACGTGGTCGTCGCCCCCGATGACGTGTACAGCACCGCCGTCCAGATGGCCGCGAGATTCGCCAAGGGTCCCGCGGCGGCCCTTCGGGCGGCCAAGGCCGCGATCGACGGCGGACTGGATGGTGACCTCGCCAGCGGATTGAAGCTCGAGAGCACGCTGTTCGCGGCCTTGTTCGCCACTGACGACCAGAAGATCGGCATGGAGTCCTTCGTCGAGAGCGGGCCCGGCAAGGCCACCTTCACCGGGCGATAGGGGCGGTGATGAACCGGTGACCGGCGTGAGCCGAGCCGAGGTCGAGGCAGCTCGCCATGATCCCAAGCAGGCCAACGTCCTCTATCACGACTGGGAGAGTCAGACCTACGACGAGAAATGGTCGATCTCCTACGACGATCGATGCATCAGCTACGCCGCGGACCGGTTCGTCGCGATCGCCGGACGGGAGGGCTGGCCGTACCCGCACGCTCTGGAACTCGGTTGCGGCACAGGGTTCTTTCTGCTGAATCTGATGCAGGCCGGAGTCATCGAACGTGGCAGTGTCAGCGACATCTCACCGGGCATGGTCGCAGCGGCGCTGCGCAACGCCGAGGGACTGGAGTTGGCTGTCGACGGCCGGGTCGCGGACGCGGAGTCCATCCCCTATGAAGACGACAGCTTCGACCTCGTTGTCGGGCATGCCTTTTTGCACCACCTCCCCGACGTCGGGCGGTCGCTGAGAGAGACACTGCGAGTGCTCAAGCCAGGCGGCCGGTTCGTCTTCGCGGGCGAGCCGACGAAGTGGGGGGACAAGGTCGCCCGCCGGCTCGGGCAGGCCACCTGGTGGGCGTGCACCCATGCCGCGCGACTGCCTGGGCTCGAGGCCTGGCGGCGGCCACAACACGAACTCGACGACTCCTCGGAGGCGGCGGCTCTGGAAGCCGTCGTGGATCAGCACACGTTCGTCCCGGCCGACCTGCGCCGGATGGCCATTGCCGCCGGTGCGGTGGATGTGGACGTGCGCACCGAAGAGCTGACCGCTGCCTGGTTCGGCTGGCCGGTACGTACCTTCGAAGCGGCTGTGCCCGAAGGGAAGCTCGGCTACGACTGGGCGAGTTTCGCCTACCGTTCCTGGTTACGGCTCTCCGCAGTGGACAATCGCCTACTGTCCCGGGTCGTTCCCGGAGGCCTGTTCTACAACGCTCTGGTCACCGGCGTGAAGCCTGCGCCTGCCGAGCGGCTGCCCGCCTGAGGCCGATAGTGGCGCGGGCGAAGGCATCAATGATCAGCCGAAATCCATCCTTGAGGTGGTGCAGGAACGCCTCGGGTTCACCGAGGAAGGCACGCCAATTCCGGACGAGACCAAGCCCAGCCCAGCTGGAGGCTGACAGCTCAGGTGCCGTCGGGGTCTCGGGATTCGTCAGCGCCGCGGGCCTCGGCTCCGGTCTGACCGGCATATCCTTCGTCCTGCCCCGCCGTACGCCCCACGAAGACGCCGGATTCGCCTGATCCGGTGGTTGCTTCGCTGTCGCCCCCGTCTGTCTCCGGATCCCCTCCGGTCGGCCGTCCAGAAGCCTGCGCATCATCGTTGGGGACGTCGGACTCGGCGCCACTCTGTTTGTCCACGGTCCTCCTTTCGCCGGCCGGGGTGCTGACGGCCCGAGCACTTGGCTACCTCAGGTTACCGTTCCCGTCGTGCTGAACCGGAAAGTCGCCTCCTCGGGCCGTGAGCCAGCTTTTCGGTTGCTCACCCCGACCTCGCTGCGGTGGGTGATCCGGCATCGGGCCTGGACGCCGTACTACCTCGTCCGGTATCTGCGCCTGCTCCGGGTTCGGATCAGCCAGCCTTCAGTCGTCTTGCAGGGCATGGTGTTTCTCGGTCGACGGGTTGAACTCGAAGCGCGCCCCGGCTATGGCCGGCTGATTCTCGGTGCATTCGTGCACATCGGCGACGACACCGCCCTGCGAGCTCATGAAGGGACCTTGCGAGTCGGCGACAAGGCGGTGTTCGGACGGCACACGATCGTCAACTCCTATCTGGACGTGGAGATCGGCCCGGGCGCCCTGATCGCGGACTACGTATATATCGGGGACTTCGACCACCGCACGGACGATCTGGGCATGCCGATCAAGGACCAGGGCATCATCAAGGGACCCGTTCGGATCGGTGCCGGCTGCTGGTTGGGAATCAAAGCCACGGTGCTGCGTGGATGTTGCGTTGGAGACGGCGCCGTGGTTGGCGCCAACTCAGTGGTGACGCGGCACGTCCCGCCGTACACCGTCGTCGCCGGTGCGCCTGCACGGGTGATCGCGGATCGGCAGGCCGCCAGCGCGCAAGCGCGGCAAACGCGTGCGGCGCTGGCAGATATCGAGGTCAAGACTGCTCGTGCCGCCCGTGCTCACGCGTCCGACGGCGCCGACTAGCGTGGCATGACATGAGCGAGGCTCGAAACAACGTCGAAGGTCACGGTGGGGACCTGGCGCTGGCCGCTCTGCGCCGGTACGGCGTCGAGGAGTTGTTCACCCTCTCCGGTGCCCATGTCTTCCCGCTCTACGACGCGATGCACACCTCGGGACTTCCGATTCACGACGTCCGGCACGAAGCAACCGCGGTGTTCGCCGCCGAGGCGACGTCGAAGTTGAAGCGGCGTCCTGCGGTGGCCGCCCTCACTGCCGGTCCCGGAGTCACGAACGGGATCAGCGCCGTCACGACCGCACAGTTCAATGGCTCAGCCGTCATGGTCATCGGCGGACGGGCCCCCCACTTCAGGTGGGGCTCAGGGTCTTTGCAAGAGATCGACCATGTTCCGATTCTGGCCTCGATCACCAAGCATGCTGCCACCAGCACCAGCGTCGATGCGATTCCGGACGACGTGGATCGCGCCATGCAAGCCGCCCTCTCCGGACATCGCGGGCCGGTCTTCCTGGACATACCGATGGATGTCTTCTTCAGCCGGGCGGAGGTGCGGGCTCCCTCGGGCAACCCACCGTCACGGCCGGCGGCCGATCCCGACCGGATCGCCGAGGCCGCCCGTGTTCTCGCCGAGGCGCAGCGGCCGGTGGTGCTGGCGGGGACCGACGTGTACGCCGACGGCGCCTGGCACGAACTCGCCGAAGCGGCGCGGGCGTTGCGGCTTCCCGTGTTCAGCAACGGGATGGGCCGAGGTTGCCTGCCCGCAGACGACGAACTCGCCTTTTCCCGAGCCCGTCGCACAGCCTTCCAACAGGCCGACGTCATCGCCGTGATCGGAACTCCTTTGGATTTCCGGCTTGGTTTCGGTGACTTCGGAGCAGCCCGAGTGGTGCATATCGTGGACGACGAGAGCCAGCACGCACCACATCTCAAGGCATCGGTGCGGGTCAGCGGTGACCTGCGGGCCGTGCTCGGCGGGCTGGCCGAGTACGGCGGCACCCGGGCCGATCATGAGCCCTGGCTGCTGACTCTGCGCGAGGCCGAGATCGCTGCTCGGGACAAGGAGGGGGCAGCGCTCGGAGCCGACTCCGACCCTGTGAAACCCAGTCGGGTGTACGGCGAACTCCGCAAGGCCCTCGATCGGGACGCGGTCGTCATCTGCGACGGGGGTGACTTCGTCTCCTACGCGGGGAAGTACCTCGACGCCTACACCCCGGGGTGCTGGTTGGATCCGGGTCCGTACGGCTGCCTTGGTACCTCGATGGGCTACGCGATGGGCGCCCGGCTGTCCCGTCCGTCGTCTCAGGTCTGCGTGGTGCTCGGCGACGGGGCAGCAGGGTTCTCGCTGATGGACGCCGAAAGCCTTGTCCGACAGCAACTCCCGGTTGTCATTGTGGTCGGGAACAACGGCATCTGGGGGTTGGAGAAGCACCCGATGCAACAGCTGTACGGCTACGACGTTGCCGCGGACCTGCAACCCGGCCTGCACTACGACCAGGTCGTCAGTGCGCTGGGCGGCGCGGGGGAGACGGTGATCAAGGCCGTAGAGATCGCTCCGGCGCTAGCTCGCGCGTTCGAAGCCGGCGTGCCGTACGTCGTCAACGTGCTGACCGATCCAACCGATGCCTATCCGAGGTCCTCCTCCCTGGCCTGACGCGCGGCACAAGTTGATCATCAGAACGGTGCGGGGTTCGGCGACTGTTGCGGTGCCAATGGACATGTCGCCGTCACAAGGCGATGAGGCCGGCGTCGGTCGGACGGAAACCGCAGCGCTCGAGGTAGAACGAACGCAGGTGCTCGTCGAAGTCGACGTGCAGCCATTCGCAGCCGGCTGCCCGCGACTCGCGCACAGCGACCGCGACGAGCTCCGCCCCGACTCCCTGTCGCCGCACACCCTCGGCCACGAGCGTGTCGAGGATGAACGCATGTACTGCGCCGTCCCAGGCCACGTTCACGAACCCGACGAGTTCACTGTGTTGCCGAGCGCAGGCCCAACCGAGGCTGTGCTCGTTGACCTGTCTCCACCAGTCGTCGTCCAAGGCGCGATGGCCGAATCCTTCAGCATGCAGGGCGTTGATCGCAGCGTTGTCGAAGTGGCCGCGCCATTCGTAGGTGATCATCGGCGCAACGGTACGAGCGCGCAATCGTCGTGGGAATCGGTTTTATCGAGCTGCCGATGTCGGGCGATACACTTGACGGCTGTCTATGGCCAAGGAGCGCTTCATGGACACCGATCCGGCCCTGACCGAGCGCATCGTGAGCACGCCTGAGGAGCTGGATTCCGCCTGGATCGATGGTCCACCCGTAGCGAGCGGGCCGATCGTCATCGCGGACTACGACCCGGAATGGCCCGAACTCTATACCCGTGAGCGGGACCGGATCTGTGGCCTGCTCGGCGAAACGGTGGTGTCGATCGAGCATGTCGGTTCGACCGCGGTTGCCGGTCTCGCGGCCAAGCCGGTGATCGATATCGATCTGGTTGTGCCGGATTCAGCGGACGAGAGTGCCTATGTGCCACGTCTGGAATCAGCGGGTTACCGGCTCATCATCCGGGAGCCCAACTGGCACCAACATCGACTCCTGAAGGGTCCAGACACCAACATCAACCTGCACGTCTTCTCGCCCGGCAGCCCCGAGCTGATTCGGCACGTGATCTTCCGCGACTGGCTACGGATGCATGTCGAGGATCGTGATCTGTACGACCGCACGAAGAAGTCCCTTGCCGACGGGCAGGTCGACGACATCAGGGCCTACACCGACGCCAAGGACGCGGTGATCGACGAAATCTGTGCTCGCGCCTTCGCCGCCGCACGCTAGAGCTGTCACAGGAGTCTCGCGTCGAGGTGTCCCCATGGGCCGTCGAGGCGTTCGCATTCGCGAGTGAGCTCGGCCGCGCGTTCCGGATGGGTGTCCATAGCTGCCCGCAATCGGTCGAAGCGCGCCGCATGCGTCGCGATCCGGCTCCGGGCGTACTCCGTAGCGGAGTTCTTGCTGACCATGAAGGCCCAGTCACTGGCCAGCGCCAGATAGGCCTCACGGCACAGCTGGTCGAGCGCAGGATTCCGTACCAGTGATCGGTGAGAGTCCACTGTGGCCAGTAGCTCCTTGCCCAAAGACTCGCCGGCTTCGACGATGCCAGCCACCTGCGGACCGGCCCAGACCCTCCAGTCCTTCCCGCTACCCCAGGACGAGGCCACGATCTCGACCGGGGCGCCGACATGGCCGGCTTCCTGTGCAGCCTGCAGGGTGCTGACCTTTACGCCGGCCAGCGGAAGCAGGCGGAGGACTTCCTCCAGCCAGACCGGTCCCTCGAACCACCAGTGACCGAACAGTTCGGTGTCGTAGGCGGCCACAGTCATGGCTCTTCGCCCTGTCGCGGCAGCCAGATCGAGCAGCCGTCGGCGTAGGACGCCGACGAAATCACCCGCATCCCGTCGAGCCATCGCATGCGCGGCAACCGGATCCCAGGGAGCCTTGTCCTGCGGCGCCGTCCGTCGACTGGTCACCCGTGCTGGCCGGAAGCCCGAAGCGTGGTCGAAAGTGTGGAAGTCGCGGTAGGCGGCATTTCCCGGATATCCGGACTTCGGCGACCACACCCGATAGGTCACCTCCAGGTCGCGACCAAAAGCCAGGACGTCCGAGTCGCCGATGGGGTGCGCCTGCGCCGTACGCCCATGCAGCGCAGGGCCGTCGACCAACAGCCGACTCACGCCCTCGGAGGCGTAGGTCTCTTCGAGCCCTGGTCGGTACCCGCACTCCGGCGCCCAGATACCCGTGGGTCGAAAACCCCAGCGGATCCCGGCGTCGTCCGCGCCGGTCGACAGGCAATGCGCGACCAGCCGATCATCGAGCAGCGGCAGGAAGGGGTGCGCCACCGGGCCACCGAGTAGTTCCACGATGCCGTCGTCGGCCAGCCGTCGAAGGATCGGGGAAGCACCGCGCAGCCAGCGGGCTTCGACGTCGGCCAGACACTCCACGGCCGCGCCGTACTCGAATCTGCCGAGTCCGCTCAGTTGCCGATCGTTGTTGGCGGTGAGTTCCTCAGCGCGCAATGCCCAGTTACCGGCCCACCGGTGGATCTCGGCCAAGCAGTACGAGTCGTCGAGCATCGCGGCGACCGTCGGCGTGATGCCGAGGGTCAGGAGGTTGCGATGTCCTTCGCCGGCCAGCCGCTCGCATACCGCGATCACCCGGCGCCAGGAAGCGGTGAATGCCTGATGCAGCCACTCCTCGCCGACCGGCCACGCCCCGGCATGGGCGACCCACGGAAGGTGGGTATGCAGGACGAGGCAACAGGTTCCGATCCCGTCGGAAGCCGCTCCGGTGACCAGACTCACCCCCTCGTCGCTCAACTCCAGCGCTACTCGTCGGTAACATCGAGCGCAGGATGCGGCGCGGGCGAGCCTGCCAGACTGCTGAACCGCGACACAGACATGTCAGTTAGTCAATGCGAACAAGCGGACAGGGAGCTCGTAGGGGATGAACATCGTCGTCCTGGTGAAGCAGGTACCTGACTCAGGCAGTGAGCGCACGCTCGATTCCAGTGACAACACCGTGGCCCGCGCTTCGGCCGACAACGTCATCAACGAGATGGACGAGTACGCCATCGAGGAGGCGCTCAAGGTCAAGGAGGCGCATGGCGGCGAGGTGACAATCCTGACCATGGGTCCCGAATCGGCGACCGACACGATCCGCAAGGCCCTCTCGATGGGCGCGGACAAGGCTATTCACGTGACCGACCCTGCCCTGCACGGCTCCTGCGTGATCGCTACCAGCGCGGTGCTGGCCAAGGCACTGGGCACCCTCGAGTGGGATCTGGTGCTCTCCGGTGCGCAATCCACCGATGGTGGACTGACGATGATGCCGGCATTGCTGGCCGAACGACTAGGGGTGGCGCACCTGTCGGGAGCCCGCAAGCTCGCGGTGGACGGCTCCAAGCTGACCGTCGAGCGGCAGACCGACGGAGGGTACTGGACCATCGAGGGTCAGACGCCGGCCATCGTCAGCACCTGGGACACCATGAACGAGCCCCGGTACCCCTCCTTCAAGGGAATCATGGCGGCCAAGAGCAAGCCGGTCACGACGCTGAGCCTTGCCGACCTCGGCGTGGACGAATCGGAGGTCGGCCTGGCCGCGGCGACCAGCACCGTCCTGGAGTTCGCCAGCCGGCCGCCCAAGGGCGCTGGCCAACAGGTCAAGGACGAGGGAGACGGCGCGACCAAGCTCGCCGACTTCCTCGCATCGAAGAAGTTCGTCTGAGGGCGGGGAGCAGCGCAGATGTCTGAAGTGCTGGTTCTGGTCGAAGCCGTGGCCGACGGCGACAACATCGGCTTGAAGAAGGTCACCCTCGAGATGCTGACCGCCGCGCGGGTGCTGGGCGAGCCCTCGGCGGTCGTCGCCGGCGCGTCCGGTACGGCGGCCGCGGTCCAGGACCGGCTGGCAGAGTACGGCGCCGCCAAAATCTATGTCGCGGAGTCCGACGACATCGACAACCACCTCGTCGCACCCAAAGCCGAGGTCCTCGCTCAACTCGTCGCCGACAGCGCCGCCACCGCGGTGCTCCTGCCGAGCACCCAGGAGGGCCAGGAAATCGCCGGGCGGTTGGCTCTGAAGATCGGCAGCGGGCTGCTCAACGACATCTCCGAGGTCGACGCGGACGGCACAGCCACCCAGGTGGTCTTCGCCGGTGCGGTGATCGTGAAGTCCAAGGTGGCCAAGGGGACTCCGATCTACACCGTCCGCCCCAACTCGGTAGCTCCCGAGGCCGCTCCGGGCGCCGGTGAAGTGATCGCCGTGGACGTTGCGATCAGTGACGACGCCAAGAAGGTGACGGTCCTCGATCGGACCGTCGAGTCCGGCGGCGGCCGCCCGGAACTGACCGAGGCTTCGGTCATCGTCTCCGGCGGTCGCGGGGTCGGCAGTGCCGAGAATTTTGCGCTGATCGAAGGGCTGGCCGACTCCCTCGGTGGCGCGGTCGGGGCATCGCGTGCAGCGACCGACTCCGGCTTCTATCCGCACCAGTACCAGGTCGGGCAGACCGGAAAGACGGTGTCACCGCAGCTGTACCTCGCCGTCGGGATCTCCGGTGCGATCCAGCACCGGGCCGGCATGCAGACCTCGAAGACGATCGTGGCGATCAACAAGGACAACGAGGCACCGATCTTCGAACTTGCTGACTTCGGCGTCGTGGGCGATCTCTTCCAGATCGTTCCGGCGCTGACCGAGGAGATCACCAAGCGCAAGGCCTGAGCGCGCGCGAAGCGCGCCCGGATTCTTTTCCGTATCGCCGCGCCTGTACGGAACGAGCCCGCAGCGCTGGCCCGGAGTGTCGCGAAGCGCGCCCGGATTCTTTTCCGTATCGCCGCGCCTGTACGGAACGAGCCCGCAGCCCTGGCCGGGGAATGGACCGCCTCATCGCGGGCGGTATATGTCGGTCGGCGGTTAGGCTTCTCAGCGACATGACCTATCTCGACCATGCCGCGACGACGCCGATGCTGCCAGGTGCAGCGGAGGCGATGGCGCAGCAGCTCGGCGCCGTCGGCAATGCATCTTCGCTGCATGCCTCCGGACGGGCCGCGCGGCGCGTGGTGGAGGAGTCGCGTGAGGCGATCGCCGCCGCCCTGGGAGCAAGGCCCTCCGAGTTGATCTTCACCTCCGGCGGTACGGAGAGCGACAACCTCGCCGTCAAGGGAATCTTCTGGTCGCGCCGGGAGTCCGACAGCCGTCGGCGGTTGATCATCAGCCCCACCGAGCACCACGCCGTTCTCGATGCGGTCGAGTGGCTGCACAAGCACGAAGGCGCGCAAGTCTGCTGGTTGCCCACCGACTCGCACGGCAGGGTCTCCGTCGATGCGCTGTTGGCCTGCATCGAGGAGGACCCTGACGACGTCGCGCTGGTGAGCATCATGTGGGCCAACAACGAGGTCGGAACGGTGAACGACATCACCGCGCTGGCACAGGTGTGCACTCCGTTCGGCATCCCGTTGCACACAGACGCCGTCCAGGCGGTCGGCATCCTGCCGCTCGACGTCACGGCCAGCGGTGTGGATGCCCTCACCATGACCGGCCACAAGCTCGGCGGCCCGTACGGGGCAGGCGTTCTCATGCTCAGTACCGACGTCAGTGCGACGCCCCTGTCCCACGGAGGTGGCCAGGAGCGCGACGTACGGTCGGGAACCCTGGACACTCCGGCTGTACGCGGGCTGTCCGTCGGAGTGCAGGAGGCCGTGGTCGGCCGAACCGAGCGCGCGGCACGCCTCGCCGCCCTCAGGGATCGGCTGGTCGACGGGATCCAGGCCGAGATCCCGGATGCTGTGCTCAATGGATCCCCAGTGGACTCGGTCGTGGCCGGCGGTCCGGGGCGGCTGCCCGGCAACGCGCATCTGTCCTTCCCCGGCTGCGAGGGAGATGCGCTGCTGATGCTCCTGGATGCACGGGGGATCGAGTGTTCAACCGGATCCGCTTGCAGCGCAGGAGTTTCACAGCCGAGCCACGTCCTTCTCGCCATGGGCGCAGAGGTCGAACGGGCGCGCGGCTCTCTACGCTTCTCCCTCGGTCACACCTCGACCGAGGCCGACGTGGATCACCTCCTCGAGGTCATCCCGGCCGTCGTCGAGCGGGCGCGGCGGGCCGGCCTGTCCGGCGCCCGTCGCTGATCGCGCTCGGAGTGAGGCAGCTGGCATGAACGTGATCGCCGCCATGAGCGGTGGCGTCGACTCCGCCGTTGCTTCCGCTCTCATGGTCGAGGCCGGGCACGCGGTCACCGGAATCCATCTTGCGCTGGCCAGCACGCCGGATGCTTCGCGCATCGGATCGCGGGGCTGCTGCACCGTGGCAGACGCCAACGACGCCCGCCGCGTTGCCGACGTCCTCGACATCCCGTTCTACGTCTGGAACCTCGCCGACCGATTCCGGGCTGACGTGGTGGACGACTTCGTGGCCGAGTACGCCGCCGGACGTACGCCGAATCCCTGCGTACGTTGCAACGAGCGGATCAAGTTCGCGGCGGTCCTCGACCGTGCGCTGGCGCTCGGCTTCGACGCCGTCGTCACCGGCCACCACGCCCGCCTCGACGCCGGCGTCCTGCGCCGGTCGGTCGACGTGGGCAAGGACCAGTCCTACGTCCTGGCCACCCTCACCGATCGCCAGCTGGGACTGGCCGTGTTCCCGCTCGGGGAGATGACCAAGGACCAGGTCCGGCAGGAGGCGGCCCGTCGCGGACTATTGGTAGCCGACAAGCCGGACTCCCACGACATCTGCTTCATCGCCGACGGCGACACCAGGGGTTTCCTCGGCAAGCACCTGGGCGCCCGAATCGGTGACGTGATCGACGACCAGACCGGCCACGTGGTCGGCCAGCACCACGGAGCTCACGGCTTCACAGTCGGGCAGCGCCGGGGATTGAGCCTGGGAGTGCCGGCGGCCGACGGGAAGCCGCGCTACGTCCTGTCAGTGTCGGTCGCCGACAACACAGTCCGGGTAGGACCCGGCGAGGCCCTCGAGATCGGCTTCATCCGTACCGGAGCGCCCGTCTGGCACACCGACGTCGCGGTGGGGGAACCGCTCGACTGCATCGTGCAACTTCGTGCCCACGGGATGACCAGCCCAGCCACGGTCACGCCCTACGAGCACCGCACCGAGATTGCGCTGCATCGTGGACAGCGCGGGATCGCCGCCGGCCAGACCGCGGTGTTCTACGGCGGAGCTGATGCAGACGTCGTTCTCGGCGCGGCACGAATCGAGACAGCCGATCGGGTGCTGACCGACACGTCGCCCAGGTGACGGCCAGCCCACCACGGTCGGTTTGGCCGCCGGCGACGGGGATCGGATCCCTTCCGGGTACTGATCCGGTCGTCGCCGTTCGGCAGGTGCTCGACGCGCTGCCGGACGGTCCACATCTACCCGAACTACCCGAGCGCGGGCCGGGTGCGGACCTGATCGGCCGGGGTGCCGGCCTGCTGCTCGATCTGCCGGTAGACCTGCAGCCCAGCGGCTGGCGGTTCGTACCCCGGTCCGGCATGGATCTCGGCCGCACGCGAGATCTGTGGGCGCGCGATCTGGACGCCCTCGCACAAGAGGCCGGCGATTACCGCGGCTGGTTCAAGCTCCAGCTCGCCGGGCCATGGACTCTCGCGGCCGGCGTGGAACTACACCGAGGGGACAAGGCGGTCGCCGACTCGGGGGCGACGAGGGACATCGCGCAATCATTGGCCGCTGGTCTGGCCGCGCACATGGCCGAAGTCCTCCGAGCGATGCCGCACGCCGAACTCGTCGTGCAGCTGGACGAGCCGAGCCTGCCCGCTGTGCTGCGCGGTGGGGTGAAGACGGCCAGTGGCTTCGGTCAGCTCGACGCGATCGAGGAGCCGGTCGTCGAGTCCGGCTTGCGAACAGTGCTGGAGGCCGCCGGTGGAACGCGCACGATCGTGCACTGTTGCGCGGGCGACACACCGATCGAACTGCTCCGTCGGACCGGACTGACAGCACTGGGTCTGGACCTGAACCTGACTTTCGATCAGGACGAGATGGGGGTGGCCATCGAGGCGGGGACGGCTCTGATGCTCGGGGTTGTACCTGGTACGGACTCTTCCTTGCCGTCGCCCCTGGAGACAGCCGATCGGCTTCGGTCCTGGTGGCGCCGGCTCGGGTTCGATCCGGAGGACCTGCCCGGTGCCGTCACCCTGACCCCGACCTGTGGGCTGGCCGGTGCGAGTCCGGCCTACGCAGCTGCGTGCATGACGCACCTGCAGGCAGCGGGCCGCGAACTAGCCGCCGGCTGAACCTGAGACGGGAATGGGTGCTGAGCCGAGGTCTGACCGGCCGGATAGCGTTTGCCCGTGGCTACTCTCGAGGGCGCGGTGACCCCGTCCGGCGACGAGATTCCGGCTGAGATCCGGGCGGGGCACGCGGAGCTCGTGCGGGAGTTGGACGAGCACCTGTTCCGCTATCACGTGACGGATTCACCCACGATCAGTGACGGCGAGTACGACGCCCGGATGGCCGAGTTGCGCCAGATCGAGAGCGCTCACCCCGGCCTGGTGACCCCGGACTCTCCGACCCAGAAGGTGGGTGCGGTCTATTCCACGCTGTTCACGCCGGTCGAGCACCTGGAGCGGATGCAGAGCCTGGACAACGCTTTCACCGAGGACGAACTCGCCTCCTGGGCCACACGCGCCGAGCGGGAAGGGGCGATTGACCCCACCTATCTCTGCGAACTGAAGATCGACGGACTCGCCATCGCCCTGGTCTACGAGAGCGGCCGGCTGGTCCGGGCAGCGACCCGTGGGGACGGCCGTACGGGGGAGGACGTCACCGCCAACGTCAAGACCCTGGACAACGTGCCGAGCACCCTGACCGGCAGCGACATCCCGGAGCTGATCGAGGTCCGCGGGGAGGTCTACTTCCCGGTGGAAGGTTTCCGGACGCTGAATGAGAGCTTGGTCGCGGCCGGCAGGGCACCGTTCGCCAACCCGCGCAATGCCGCTGCCGGTTCGCTGCGGCAGAAGGACCCCAAGGTCACCGCCGGCCGGCCGTTGCGGTTGTTGCTGCACGGTGTCGGGATGCGACGGGGCGTGGAGTTCGCGCGGCAATCGGAGTCCTACGAGGTGCTGAAGTCCTGGGGACTGCCCACGAGTGACCGGTACGAGACGTTTCGCGCCCTGGCCGGGGTCCACGACTACATCCGGCGCTACGGGCAGGACCGGCACAGCGTCGAGCACGAGATCGACGGGGTCGTGGTGAAGATCGACGAGATCGCGCTGCAGCGGCGGCTCGGTTCGACCAGTCGCGCGCCGCGGTGGGCGATCGCGTTCAAGTACCCGCCCGAGGAGGTCAACACCAAGCTGCTCGACATCCGGGTCAACGTCGGGCGGACCGGGCGGGTCACCCCGTACGGCGTCATGGAGCCAGTGCTGGTGGCCGGCTCCACGGTCAGCATGGCCACCCTGCACAACGCCGCAGAGGTGCAGCGCAAGGGCGTGCTGATCGGCGACACCGTGGTGCTTCGCAAGGCCGGAGACGTGATCCCGGAGATCCTCGGGCCGGTCGTGGCGCTACGGGACGGTTCGGAGCGCTCTTTCGAGATGCCGAGCCGTTGCCCCGAATGCGGGACGACACTGGCGCCACAGAAGGCCGGTGATGCCGACATCCGATGCCCCAACGCCAGGTCGTGTCCAGCTCAACTGCGGGAACGAATCTTCCACGTCGCCGGTCGCGGCGCCTTCGACATCGAGGTCCTCGGGTACGAGGCCGCCGTGGCATTACTGGACGCCGGTCTGGTCCAGGACGAGGGCGACATCTTCGGATTGGACGAGGACCAGCTGATCCGTTGCCCGCTGTTCACCAAGAAGGACGGCACGTTGTCAGCGAACGGGAGCAAACTCCTGGCCAACCTCGCAACGGCCAAGGACCGTCCGCTATGGCGGGTCCTGGTCGCCCTGTCAATCCGGCACGTCGGCCCGACCGCAGCAGCGGCACTGGCTCGCGAGTTCGGGTCGATCGATGTCCTCGTCGGCGCCTCGGAGGAGCAGCTGGCCGCCGCTGACGGTGTCGGATCGACCATCGCACAAGCAGTTGTGGAGTGGTTCGGTGTTGACTGGCACCGCGAGGCCGTGGAGAAGTGGCGGGTGGCCGGCGTGCGCCTGGCCGAGGAGCGCACCGAACAGGGACCGCGTCCGCTCGACGGCCTGGCGGTCGTGGTCACCGGATCGCTGCAGAACTACAGCCGGGACTCAGCCACCGAGGCGGTACAAGCTCTGGGAGGCAAGGTGACCGGATCGGTGTCGAAGAAGACCGACTTCGTCGTGGCCGGAGACAATCCGGGCGGTTCGAAGTACGACAGAGCGATCGCGCTGAAGGTGCCGATGCTGGACGAGGCCGGCTTCCAGACCCTGCTCGATCAGGGTCCTCGCGCTGCTGCCGAGGTCGCCACCCCCAGCCCAGATTGAGCCGGGCGTGCTCAGGCCTCGACGGTGGCTACCGTGGCCGCGATGCCGACGAGATGGGCCAGGCGTAGAAGTTCCGAGCGTAAGAACGGCGGACCGCCGGCGCGGCCGACCAGCACGACCTGGCAAGGATCGCCCATCGGCGCTCCCATCATCTCCGTGCCGAGCGAGGAGAAGATCGTTGGGACATCGTCAGCTTCGGAGTCGAGCAGCATCGGTGCTGGCATGGGGCACCAGGGCATGGACGCAATCTCGTCCTCCACGATCTCCGGAGCAGCACCGCTGGCGGCGATGACCGCCGATCCGCGCCAGTACGATGGCGGGCAGCCGACCAGCAGCGCCCAGCTGGCTCGGAAGATCCGGGGCAGTTCGTCGGCCAGCAACTGCGTCACACCAGACCCGGAGCCGGCCAGCGCCTCCACCAGGGCAAGCTCGCGATGGGTGTCCAGCGTCCCGGAGAACGGCCGGAGCGACTCGACCGACACGCCCTCGACCGACCGGGCAGCTGTGATCAGTCCGTCTGGCAGCCGCTCGGGGGGTAACTCGACGACGATGTCGTCGACCGCCTCCCCGCCCGCGCGCTGAACGACGTCGATGCTGACGATGTCCGCGCCAGCGGCGCCCAGGGACGTCGCCAGGGCACCCAACATGCCTGGACGATCCGGTACGACGACGCGCAAGAGATATGACATGGCAGGGGCAACAGTGCCAGAAAGATGATGAACGATGCGATGACGTGGCGTTACGGCTACAGCCCGATGCCCCGCACGCCCGGGATGCCACGGTGCCAGCGTTCGGCCGCTTCGATAAACTCGGGTCGAACCCGGCCGTCCTACGGACCTCATTCGTGCCGGGCCGTCCGTCCGTCGAATCATCCGCGCTGAGGAGCTCAGCCCTGCATGACCGCCACCGCATGACCGCCATCTCCCGCGATGACGTCGCGCACTTGGCCCACCTTGCCCGGCTGGCGGTCACCGAGCAGGAACTCGACCTCTTCGCCGGACAGCTCGACGTCATCCTCGCCTCCGTCGCTCATGTCGCCGACGTCGCCGCCGACGACATCCCGCCAACCACCCACGCTGTCCCGTTGACCAACATCACCCGCCCGGACGAGCTCGGGCCGTCCCTGCATCCCGATGACGTCCTCGCCGCAGCACCCGCTGCCGAGGGAGGGCGCTTCCGGGTGCCCCGCATTCTGGACGAGCCGGCATGACCGGCAGCTCAGCATCGGTAACGTCCGCTTCGGCGGTGGAGATCGCAGCGCTGATCGACACTGGTGAGGTCAGTGCCGTCGATGTGACTCAGGCCCACCTGGACCGCATCGACTCCGAAGACGGTGCGCTGCATACCTTTTTGCAGGTGGACACCGACGGTGCGCTCGCCGCTGCTCAGGCCGTCGATGACCGGCGCGCCGCGGGGAAGAAGTTGGGGCCGCTGGCCGGTGTCCCGCTGGCCCTCAAGGACGTGGTGGTCACCAAGGGCCTGGAGACCACCAGCGGGTCCAGGATCCTGGCGGGTTGGATTCCGCCGTACGACGCGACCATCACGACCCGGATCAAGGCGGCCGGGATCGTAATTCTCGGCAAGACCAACATGGACGAGTTCGCGATGGGGTCGTCCACGGAGAACTCCGGTTTCGGCCCCTCGCACAACCCGTGGGATCTCGACCGCATCCCCGGTGGGTCGTCGGGCGGCTCCAGCGCGGCGGTGGCCGGCTGCCTGGCACCGCTGGGGATCGGCACGGACACCGGCGGATCGATCCGGCAGCCTGCCGCGGTCACCGGCCTGGTCGGGCACAAGCCGACGTACGGCGGAGTCAGCCGGTACGGCCTGATCGCATTCTCCTCCAGTCTGGATCAGGCCGGGCCACTCGGCCGTACGGTCCTGGACACGGCGCTGTTGCACGAGGCGATCGGCGGTCACGACCCGGCCGACTCGACCTCCATCCCGGTGCCGATGCCGCCGGTCGTCGCCGCGGCGCGCGCAGGTGCCGGTGGCGACCTGAGCGGCCTGCGGATCGGTGTCGTCCGCGAACTCGGCGGTCAGGGGTTCACCGACGGGTACGAGCCGGGAGTCCTGTCCAGCGTGACAGAGGCCATCGACGTGCTGGCCGGGCTGGGCGCGGAAATCGTCGAGGTGTCCTGTCCGCACTTCGGGTACGCACTGGCCGCCTACTACCTGATTGCGCCCAGTGAGGCGTCGTCCAACCTGGCTCGCTTCGACGCCATGCGGTACGGCCTGCGCGTGGGTGATGACGGCGTGCGCGGCCTCGATGAGGTGATGGCCCTGACCCGTCAGGCTGGCTTCGGTGCAGAAGTCAAGCGCCGGATCATGATCGGGACGTATGCCCTGTCGAGTGGCTATTACGAGGCGTACTACGGGCAGGCGCAGAAGGTCCGTACGCTGATCAGTCGAGACTTCGCCGCGGCTTTCCAGAGCGCCGACGTGCTGGTCTCGCCGAGCACACCCACGGTCGCCTTCCCGCTGGGCGCACGTACGGATGACCCGCTCGCGATGTACGCCGCGGACCTGTGCACGCTGCCGGCCAGCCTGGCCGGCACCCCGGCCATCTCGGTGCCCTCCGGACTGTCCGACGGCCTGCCGGTCGGATTGCAGATCATGGCACCTGCCTTGGCCGACGATCGCTGTTACCGGGTAGCCGCTGCCGTCGAATCCGCGCTGGATTCTCGCCGCGGACATCCCCTGCTACAGGAGGTGCCAGTCAGGTGACTGATCACCATGAACCCCGCCGTCGTGATGAGAAGCGCGTACGGGCTCGCCGCCTTTGTCCTGCTGCTGGGGGTGATGCTGTTCCTGACCACCGACCAGACGGTGTTCCTGAGCTTCGCCGTCGTCGGAGCGCTGACCGGGCTGGCCGGCTATCTGAGCACCCGCGGCTCCTCTACCGGCACCGGATCGGACGTAGAGTGATCCGCACATCACAGGTTGACGAATGGTTGGGGAGGGACACGCATGACCACCCAATGGGCCGGCTTCGATCCGCGCACCCAGGCTGCAGCTCCAGTTCGTCCCTCTGCCCGCACCCTGCCGCCGCTGCCGCCGCTCCCTGCCCCGTCCGATACCCCCGCGCCGCAGCCGGGATTCCAGCCCGAACCCCCGACCCCGCGGGAAATGCTCGTTCAGCGGATGGTCGGGGCTGCGTTGATGCTCGTGCTGCTGTCGGTCACCGGCTTCCTGTGGAACCTCGACTGGCTTTTCCGGGTCCTGTTCACCCTGTACACGGGATTAGTCGGGTATTGGTTCTGGGATCTGTTCGTCAGGCACCCCCGGGCCTGAGCACCGCCGCCGAGGCGCGCAGCCGGATCCGCCTGGAGGTGCTGTGACGGCCACCGCTGCGATCACCGTCGATGACGTTGTTGCTCGCTATGACCCGGTGATCGGCTTGGAGACCCACGTCGAGCTCGGCACGGTCTCCAAGATGTTCTGCGGTTGCCCGACCGAGTTCGGCGCCGAGCCCAACACCCAGACCTGTCCGGTGTGTCTCGGCCTGCCGGGTGCGCTTCCGGTCGTCAACGTGAAGTCCATCGAGTCCACGATCCGGATCGGGCTGGCGCTGAACTGCACGATTTCCGCGTGGTGCCGCTTCGCCCGCAAGAACTACTTCTACCCGGACATGCCCAAGGACTTCCAGATCAGCCAATACGACGAACCGTTGTGCACCGACGGCTACCTCGACGTCATGGTCGACGGCGAACCGTTCCGGGTCGAGATCGAACGGGTCCACCTGGAGGAGGACACCGGCAAGAGCCTGCACGTCGGAGGAGCCACCGGTCGGATCCACGGGGCCGATCACTCGCTGGTCGACTACAACCGGGCCGGTATCCCGTTGGTGGAGATCGTGACCAAACCGATCCCCGGGACCGGCGGACGGGCGCCAGCCGTGGCGCGCGCGTACGTCACCGAACTGCGGGAACTGCTCCGCGGGCTCGACGTCTCCGACGTACGGATGGAGCAGGGCTCGATGCGCTGTGACGTCAACACGTCGCTGGCGCCCAAAGGCGCTGCCGCTTGGGGTACTCGGACCGAGACCAAGAACGTCAATTCCCTGCGGTCGGTGGAACGTGCAGTCCGATCGGAGATGATCCGGCAGTCCCACGTGCTTGATGTCGGTGGCCGGATCGTGCAGGAAACTCGACATTTCCACGAGGACACCTCCTCGACCACGTCGGGCCGGAGCAAGGAAGAGGCCACCGACTACCGCTACTTCCCCGAGCCCGATCTCGTTCCGGTGGCACCGGACCCGGCCTGGGTCGAGCAGTTACGGGCGGCGCTTCCCGACGCCCCTTCGGTCCAGCGGGGTCGCCGGCAGGCCGAGCTGGGCCTGTCCGACGACGAGATGTCCTGGCTGGTCAACACCGGGGCACTGCAACTGTTTGCCGAGACGGTCGCGGCCGGTGCTTCGGCTGCCGATGCCCGCAAGTGGTGGCTCGGGGATCTGACCCGCCGAGCCAACGCAGAGGAAGTCGAGCTGGCCGACTTGGCGGTCACGCCGGCCCAGGTTGCGTCGGTGGCGCGTTTGGTCGCGGACGGAAGGATCAACGACCGGCTGGCCCGGCAGGTTCTGGATGGCGTGCTGGCGGGGGAGGGTGACCCGGAACAGGTAGTCGCCGCTCGTGGCCTGGCCGTGGTCAGCGACAGCGGGGCACTGGATGCCGCCGTGGACGCAGCGATTGCGGACAACCCCGAAGTTGTCGCCAAGATCCAAAGCGGAAAGGTCGCCGCCGTAGGGGTGCTACTGGGATCGGTCATGAAGGCCACCCGCGGCCAGGCCGACGCCGCTTCGGTGAAGGCCATGATCGCCCAACGACTCGGCGTCGAACTGTAGTCGCGAGTTCAGCCGCCGAGGAGAATGTTCTCCTGGTACTCCACGCTGTCATTGGCGGCCAATTCCTCGTCGATCTGCGCCGCCTGGAGCGCAATTGCCAACACGAGTTGGGCTACATCGGGTGGTGGTGTCACTGTCGGGTCGATGAGCGCGAGTGCTGGATTGATCACGCCGGCAAGCGCAGCGGACAGTCCATCCAACTCGTCATTGGGGGTGCCCGGTGCTAGGACGATGGTCCCTTCGCCTGAAATGGTGAGTGTCGGAGGAAGCGCACTCTGGTCGAGCATGCCTGTAGCCAGCATCGCTTCTGCCACCGCACTGGTCTGTGCGAAGGTCTGCTCTGAGGTCGTCTGCGGTGCTTCGAGGATGGATTCGGGCTGCCCTGCAGAGCTGCCTCCCGCTGCCGCCTCCGAGATCACCGAAGCGACGAGTTGTGCGAATCCCTTGGCCACCGGGTTCGGCATGGTCGAGGCCAGCGCCCCCAGACCCTCCGCAAGCATCGTGTCGGCGCGCTCTTCGGCATCATGACGGTTGCTCGTGATGTCCATACCAGCGTTGGTAAGCCCAGCCTCCACGATTCCTCGCAAGCGACCGGTTTGGGCGGCGACCTCAGATGCTGAACCGGGATCGGCCGCGTAGCCAGCCAACTGCTCGTCCTCGTAGGCGTACATCGCAGCTGCCATGCCCGCACCGGCGACGGGATCGGTACCTAACAAGGTGGTGAAGCGAACTCGGGTCAGAAAGTCGAGGGTGTCCACCCCGGTCCCGGTGTCCTGGTCGCCTTCCGACGGTTCCGCCGCGGCAAAATCAACGACGAATGCGCCGAAACTGCGTGCCAGAGATTGGGTGATCTCGGGATTGACCTGGCCCAGCGAGGATTGCTCCGGCACTCCGGATGTTCCTACCCCATCCATGAAAGCGGCGAATTCAGCGTCGCTGGCGACGATCTCGACGATCGCTCGCATGGCTGTCTCGGCGCGAGCGATCTGGTCAGGGCTGCCCTCCGTGGCCCAGCTGGGGATGAAGTCGGTGAGTTGTCCGGCGCTCTCCCCGTCGTCGGACCACTCGAACCCGTAGACGTCGGCGAAGAACGTCTCCGGGGCGTAGCTATCGGGCATGTCTTCGCCAAGTATCAGGTCGTAGGTGGCTTCGTCGTTGCGGGCGACGACGTGCAGGAACGTGCGCCCCATCGAGTCGACATCTGCAGTCAGGATCTCGACGGTGTCGTCGAGAAAGAAGTATCCGGCGTCCGCACTGAGGCGGATCAGGTCCTGGGTCGTCATCGCGAGGCGGTGGCTCAATCCGGTGCCGGCCTCGACGGTTGAGTAGTCCAGAAGCTCTGCCAGCTGCCCCAGTTGGTCGATGTCGCTACCGACGCCGATCATGGGCGGGCTGGTTGTGGGGCTGAGGGGTTGGGTCTCGATCTCATCGCCGTCCAGTGCGTCCCGGACCCAGGTGGGCAGACGTGCGTACCCGCCGCCGCCCGGACCACTACGCGAGAGAACGAGCATGCCGTTCGCTGAGGCTGCGGTCAGCGCCGCGACCACTGAGGAGTCCAGCCCACCGACGGTGTGAACACTGTACGAAGGAGGGCTGTCGTCCTCAGTTCGGGAGGTCGGCGCACTGGTCGTGTAGGTGAACGACGAGCCGGCAAGGTAGTCCGGCAGTTCGGTGATCCGTTCACCGACGGTTTCATAGAAGGCGGCCAAGAAGTCGATCTCGGCGGGAGTGAGTTCCTGCCCAGCCTGCGCGCGGCTGAGGATGGCGGCAACGTCGGCGAGGGCTTGAGTCACGGCTTGCGGACCGGCGGCACCGTCCAGCCCGTCGATGACTGTCGTCCCCGCCGTGACGCCCTCAGTAGCCGACACCGGAGGCGGTGCGAATTCTGGCCACAAGGTCATGGCGCCCCAGCCGAGGTGAGACACGACGAGCACGAGGTTCTCCGCGGTCGGGCCCTCGCGGAACATCCGAGCCTTCTCGATCACCCTGTCTTGAAATTGCTCCCAGAGCAGGTGGCCTTCGGTGACGAAGCTGTCCAGGGCGAGCTTTCGGGCATCCGCCACGGCCACCCGATTCTCCAGGCGCAGCCGCTCGGCCTCTGCTGCTTCCGGAAGAGGCCAGAGATTCGGAGTCGGCGGCACGCCGAAGTCGTCGATCCCGGCGAGCTCCCAGCGGTAGAGCAAGTCATTCCTCGCAGCGATGAATGCGTCGACATCATCGGCCCACGCACGACCGACCGCGTACCCGTACTGGGTGCCTTCGACGGCGGTCTCCAAGGCGCCCGCGTTGTCTCCGATCTGAGCCGCGACCGCTGGGGACACGACCTCAGAGAAGGACAGCGCCACCTGGCTCAGAACCGAATGCACAGCGTCTCCGTGACCCAGCAGCACGCCGCTGATCGACTGAAGTCTCTCCGCTCTACGCCGGATCTCGTCGGGATCGGCATCTGTGTCGGTCGGATGGAAGTCGGTGGTCATCCTCGCCGTCCTGTTTCACACGCCATCTCGTCGAACCGCCGTCCGGTTTGAACCGCCGTTCCCCGAGACGCTAGGACGAACCGACCGCAGGCAGCGGGAGTTATCCACAGGCCGTCCAAGCCCCGGCACTGACGGGCTTACCGTCTGCACCAGCGACGACGAAGAGGAAGGGCCGAGGGTGGGTGCAGACGGGGTGGGTGTCGACCCGACGTCGGCTGAGCGGTCAGGCGGAGAGGTGGAATCCTTGGCCCAGCGGTACACCGATATCAGCACGAGGTTTCAGACCGAGATGTTGCTGCTGAGCGATGCCAGTTGGAGTGAGATGCCGGTCGTGAACGGCGCTCTCGATTACTGCGCCGACGTCGTAGGTCAGCTCACGGCGCTACAAGCCCACACCAGCACGTTGGGCACCAGTGCCGTCGAGGGGGCGGCAGCAGCTCGCCGGGCCGATGACGAGATCGGTGCTGGGTTGGGTTCGATCTACGCGGCTTGACCGTCGGCCGGCAGAAGTCAGGAGGTGCCGCCTCCGCCGCCGCCGATGGGCGGCGCCAGGATGCGCAGCACTCGATCGTCGTCCTCGGTCGGTGTCCCGACGCCGTCCCGGTTGCTGGTCGTCACCCACAGCGCTCCCTCGGCGTCGAAGACCAGGGTGCGCAATCGGCCGTACGTGGTCGTCAGAAATTCCTGTAGTTCGCCCAGTGCGGCGTACTGCGCGTCCAGCTGGCTGACGTAGATGCGCTGACCATCCAGCGCCGACAGTGCGATCGAACCGCCGGCCAGCGCGCAGCCGCCGAGACCGTCACCCGGGGGGTCGATCTCCAGGATCGGATCGTTCGCACCCGAGTCAGCGCGGGGCCAGCCGTACTCCTCGTCCTCGACCAGGACGTTCACCTCGTCGGGGCCCCCTTCGATCACATCGGTCCCGAACATCTGTCCGTCCGGCCCCAGGCACAGCCCGGTGACGTTGCTGTGGCCGCTGGTGAAGATCGCCTCCGGCCCGGCCGGCTCGCCGAAGATGTCCATCCGCAGCACTTTTCCGGCCAGATTCTGTTCGTCCTCGGCCAGGTCAGCGACGCCGGTGTCGCCCGTTCCGACGTAGAGCGCGCCGTCGACGCCGAAGATGAGCGCCCCGCCGTTGTGTGTTGCGCCCCTGGGAATTCCGGTGAACACCGGATTGGGTGAACCCCCGATCGGAAACTTCACTACCCGGTTGTCTTCTGGGGTGGTGACGTAGGCATAGAGCAAGCGATCTTGGTCGTACGTCGGTGAGAGCGCCAGTCCGAGCAGCCCGCCGTCCCCGGTCACGTCCAGGCCAGGAACCACCATGAGTTCCACCGGTGGCGAGGCGTCGGGGAAGACCTGCAGGATGCGTCCGGTGTTGCGTTCACCGACCAGGGCACTGCCATCGGTCAGGAGGACGAGTCCGGTCGGCAGTGACAACCCGGTCGCGACGACGTTGGAGTCCCCGCCCTCACCGTCCGGTCCGGGTTCGCCTGGCGGTGGCTGGTTGGGGCTCGGATCCTGCGGTGGCGCCACTACCGGTGGCGGTCCCTCGGGCTTGACGACCCACGCCCCGGCTGGGCTGTAACCATCCGAACAACCGGCCAGCGCCAGGATGCCGAGGCCGCTCATGGCTATGGCACGTCTGATCCGCGACGGAGGACTGAAAGCAGTCCGGGGAGCGCGCCAGCTCGAACGGGTCACCCCAGCAGCCTAGGTAGATGACCCGTTGCAGGCGTGTGAAGTGCGGCCCGGCATCGCGGCCACTTAGGCTGCTGGATCGTGACTCTCGAGGTGCTCCTTCCCAGCGATGGCGCGGCACAGCGGCTGGCCGAACATCCCGATCTGCGTTGCCACGTTTATACGGGAACGGGTGAGGTCACGGACGAGGGGCGCAACTCAACAGTGTGGGTGCCGCCGTTCCTGGCCTCACTGGATGTCGCCGGCGTGCTTGCCCAGCTGCCCCGGCTCGAGGTGATCCAGCTACTCAG
>JACCUM010000062.1 GCA_013811805.1 Geodermatophilaceae bacterium
GCTCGGCCGTGTCCGCGCCCGCGCCGTCGCGGGACCTGCTCCGAGTGCTCAACGCCGCCGGCGAGCAGGCGACCGCGCTGGGGGATGAGTACGTCTCCACCGAGCACCTGCTGGTCGGCCTCGCCTCGGTGGGTGGCGCGGCCGCCACGGTGCTGTCTAACGCCGGCGCCACAGCGGAGACGTTGACCGCCGCATTCCGGACCGTCCGCGGCAATCGGCGGATCACCAGCCCGGATCCCGAAGCGACGTACAAGTCCCTGGAGAAGTACGCCGTCGACCTGACCGAGCGGGCTCGGGAAGGCAAGCTCGACCCGGTCATCGGACGGGACACCGAGATCCGCCGCGTCGTGCAGGTGTTGTCCCGCCGTACGAAGAACAACCCGGTCCTCATCGGCGAGCCAGGCGTGGGCAAGACCGCGATCGTCGAGGGTTTGGCCCAGCGGATCATTGCCGGTGACGTACCCGAGAGCCTCAAGGGCAAGCGCCTCATGTCGCTGGACCTGTCCGCGATGGTCGCCGGGGCAAAGTACCGGGGGGAATTCGAGGAACGGCTCAAGGCCGTCCTGTCCGAGATCACCGACTCGGCTGGCGAGATCGTCACGTTCATCGACGAGCTGCACACGATCGTCGGGGCCGGCGCGACCGGTGACTCCGCTATGGACGCTGGCAACATGATCAAGCCGATGCTCGCTCGCGGCGAACTGCGGATGGTCGGCGCCACCACCCTGGACGAGTACCGCGAGCACATAGAGAAGGACGCCGCGCTCGAGCGCCGATTTCAGCCGGTCCTCGTCGGGGAACCCACGGTCGAGGACACCATCGGCATCCTGCGCGGACTCAAGGAACGCTACGAGGTCCATCACGGCGTACGGATCACCGACGCTGCGATCGTCGCCGCGGCAACACTGTCCGACCGCTACGTCACGGCGCGCTTCCTGCCCGACAAGGCGATCGACCTGGTCGACGAGGCCGCCAGCCGGCTGCGCATGGAGATCGATTCCCGCCCGGTCGAGGTGGACGAAGTCGAGCGGGTGGTACGCCGGCTCGAGATCGAGGAGATGGCTCTGTCCAAAGAGGACGATCCCGCCTCGCAGGAACGACTGTCGGCCCTCCGGGTCGACCTCGCCGACCGGCGCGAGACGCTCGCCGAACTGACGGCGCGCTGGCAGCAGGACAAGGGAGCCATCGACCGGATCCGCATCGCCAAGGAGGAGCTGGAATCGGTCCGCTCGGAGTCGGACCGGGCCGAGCGCGATGGCGACCTGGCGCGGGTCGCCGAGCTCCGGTACGGCCGGATTCCCGCGCTGGAGCGCCAACTGGCCGAGGCCGAGGTGTCGGTCCACAGTGGAGAGTCGATGCTCACCGAGGAGGTCTCCGAACAGGACATCGCCGATGTCGTCGCGGCCTGGACGGGGATTCCGGCGGGGCGGCTGATGGAGGGCGAGACGGCGAAGCTGCTCCGGATGGAACAGGTCCTGGCCACCCGGGTCGTCGGACAGGAGGCGGCCGTACAGGCGGTGGCAGACGCCGTACGCCGGGCCCGAGCCGGAGTCTCGGACCCCAACCGTCCGACGGGCTCGTTCCTGTTCCTAGGACCGACCGGGGTCGGTAAGACCGAGTTGGCAAAGGCCTTGGCGGAGTTCCTGTTCGACGACGAACGGGCGATGGTCCGCGTCGACATGAGCGAGTACGGCGAGAAGCACTCGGTGGCCCGGCTGGTCGGTGCCCCGCCCGGCTACGTGGGGTACGAATCCGGTGGACAACTCACCGAGGCGGTACGCCGCCGTCCGTACACAGTCGTTCTGCTCGACGAGGTCGAAAAGGCCCATCAGGATGTCTTCGACGTGCTGTTGCAGGTCCTCGACGACGGACGGCTGACCGATGGTCAAGGCAGGACCGTGGACTTCCGCAACACGTTGCTGATTCTCACCTCCAACCTCGGTTCTGCGCTGATCGCCGATCAGGGGTTGCCCGAGGGCGGCCGCAAAGACGCGGTGATGGAGATCGTGCGCCGACACTTCAAGCCGGAGTTCTTGAACCGGCTCGACGACGTCGTCATGTTCAACTCCCTCGGTGCCGACGAGCTCACTCACATCGTCGACATCCAGGTCGATCAGCTGGCCCGGCGGCTATCGGCGCGACGGTTGACTCTCGAGGTCACGCCGGGGGCTCGGGAGTGGCTGGCACTCGGCGGCTTCGACCCGGTCTACGGCGCCAGGCCGCTGCGGCGTCTCGTCCAGTCTGCCATCGGAGACCCGCTCGCCCGGGCGTTGTTGGCCGGCGAGATCCGGGACGGGGACACCGTGGCCGTCGACGTCGTGCCGCGCGAGGACTGCCTGTCGGTGAGTTCGGGGTTGTCGGGCCCATCCGCAACCGGATGACCCCGACAACCCCGAACTCGTCAGTCGACTGGGCGGCGATCGGCCGGACTTGGCACTGAGCCCGGCAGTCAGCCGCCGACGTTGTCCTGGACGCAGCGTTCGAGTTCCTGCTCGGTGATGTCGGTCCCGTACTGCTCCTGGCAGTCCGAGGCGATTCGGAATCCGACGATCAGGATGACGGTGCCGATGACAGCGCCCAGGATCCCGGTGATCAACCCAGCGATGGCCATCCCCTTGTTGCTGACCCGGTCGGTCCTCGCCCGCGCCAGAGCTATCCCGCCGAAGATGACCGCCAGGATGCCGAGGATGATCCCCGGTAAAGACAGCCAGCTGGTGGCCAGGGCCAGGATCCCGAGAACCAGCGAGGTGATGGCCAGCCCGTTGCGGGCCGAGGGCCGACCGTAGGGCTGCCCCTGCCCGGAAGCGCCGGGAGGCGGGTACCCGTACCCATAGGGGTTCTGATCCGAAGGCGGTGGGGGCGGCGCAGGCGCGGACATCTGCCCACCGTAGTGAGCCTGGCCGGTGGCCGACACCAGCATGACGACAACGCTGCCGCCGCGGCTCGGCGGGCGCCTCTTGGCGGCCCTGGCAAGCTGCCAGGATGCCTGACACCACGAAGGGCCCGACTCCGGCGCCGACGGACCGGATGCCCACGCCGGCGAAGGTCGCCGCCATCCTGCTCGGCTTCCTCGGTCTCCTGCTCCTGGTCAATGCGGTGCTGGGTTTCACCGGACTCGGTTCGATCCTCGACGAATTCGCCAAGGCCGCCCGCGACCGAGATGTTGATTTCGACCGTGCTGCGGCAAGCAGCCAGCTGACGACGCTGTTCGTGGCCGGCGCGGTCCTCGGGCTGATGGCTGCGGTGGCATGCATCCTGCTGGCCGGGCGGCACAAGGCCGGCCGATTGCTGGGCATCGCCTGCGCGGGCATCCAGCTGTCCCTCGCCGTCTTCAATGCGATCGGGGTCGGCGGACTGCTGAACTACACGCTGCTTCTGATCGTGCTGACCGTGGCGATCCTGGTAATGCTCTTCCGCAAGCAGACCGTCGACTGGTTGCGCACCGAGCCCCCTGACTGAGCGGGCACGGGGATCGGAAAGTCGCGCCACTAGCCTCCTAGTCAGTGTGAGGGTGACGTTGCCGCTTCGCGGTGGTTGGGTCCTGATCATTGGATGTCTGGCTCGTAGCCTCGGTGCCGCTTTTGGGTTGGCATGCATGCGTTTTGTCGGCATCTGGTGTGACGGACCGGCCGGCGTGACTTGATAGGAGCGTGGCATCGCCCCCACTGAGATGTGTCCGCCGACCGGCCCAACCGTCCAGTCACTGATCAGAGTGAAGGAGGCAGCCACCATGGTTGTTGTTGGGGT
>JACCUM010000106.1 GCA_013811805.1 Geodermatophilaceae bacterium
GCCCACCACTACAGCCGACGGCCACATCGAGCACTCCAGCTTCATCCGCCACACCCCGATCATCCCGCTCCGCGTCTCGACCGGCAGCAATCAGGCGCCGATCGATCCTCGGCGGGCTGATCAGCGAGTACGAGCGGGCAGCCTAAAGCCGCAGGTCAGCGCCCATAGCCAAGTTCTGGAACCCCACACGCCCGCTGGGGCGACCGGGCCACAACCCAGCCGACCTCGACCATCCAGCAGGTTCGCTGACCCTCCGGTCTTACAGCCTCACAACTCCCGGGTTGCTCCCGGTGATGCTGGCCAGGTGACGGGTAGGGCGCTGAGTCCGCCCGTGAGCAGTTCGTCGCGGGCGTGGAGCTCCCCGACCGGGACGGCGAGGGTCATGTCGGGGCACAGGTCCAGCAGCGCGGCGAAGAGCTCGCGGAGCTCGATGCGGGCCAGCGGCGCTCCGATGCAGAAGCGTGGGCCGTGGCCGAAGCTCAGGTGGGGATTCGGGGTTCGGCTCACGTCGAACCGCTCGGGGTCGGGAAAGTGTTGCGGGTCGTGGTTGGCGGGGTCCAACCCGAGCAGGACAAGGTCGCCGGCCGCCACGGTGACGCCGCCGAAGTCGACGTCGGTCTTGGCGTAGCGGGGCAGGCCCCCGGTGGGTGCGTCTGCTGTGGTGGGCACCGGCAGCGATGACCGCAGGATTTCCTCGACGGCCGCAGGTACCAGCGACGGATTCTGGGTCAGGGCGTCTCGTTGGTCAGCGTTGGTCAGCAGCAGCGTCACGCCGCGGTCAATGGCAGCCACGGTGGTCTCGTGGCCGGCGAACAGCAGCCCGGCGCCGAGCATCGCGACCCCGTCGACGTCCGCGCTGCCGTGCTGGTCGGTGCTGGTGACGAGCGAGCTGATGACGTCGTCGGCGGGTTCGCTACGCTTGCGTTGCACCAGCTCCCCCATGTACTGCCAGAGCTGCATCAACCCGGCGTGAGACCGCTCGGTGTCGGTGTTGTGTGCGGCGTCGTCGGACCAGCGGCGGAAGTCGTCGCGGTCGGCGACGGGCACGCCCAGCAGCTCACAGATGACGAGCGCGGGCAGCGGGAACGACACCGCCTGGTGGAAGTCCGCCGGTGGGCTGCCGTGCATCAGATCGCCGAGCAGCTCGGACACCAGGCCAGCCACCCGGGGGCGCAGCTGGTTCATCTGACGCGCGGAGAAGGACGGGGCGAGCAGCCGGCGCATCCGGGCGTGCTCGGCGGCCTCGGTCTCCGGATCGCCGATCGGCCCACCGAAGATCGCCGAACGCGACATCCGCGCGGCGTTGTCCGGATCTGGGTGTGAACGACCCAGGCGCGGGTCGCTCAGCAAGGCCTTCACGTCGTCGTACCCGGTCACAAGCCAGGCGGGGTCACCGGTCGGCGTCCGCACCCGCTGGATCGGTGCCTGCGGCCGTGCAGCTGCACGCATCGGTTGCCTCCTACCCGTCGTATACGACGCGTCGTATCGAACGTAGCATCGAGCTAGACTCCCGTCCATGATCAACCGGGATTTCGGCGCGATGGCCGAGGCGCAGGAGGTGATGGCTCACCTGCGGGTGCTACGCCAGGAACTGCTCAGCAGCTCGGTCGACCCCAACACCGACCGCGAACGCAGTGGGCTGACCGGCCCGCAGGTCAGCGTCGTGACCCATCTGGTGCTGAACGGTCCCGCTACGGTCACCGACTTGGCGCGGGAGCTGCACCTGAGCCACAGCACAACCTCGGGCATCGTGGACCGACTGGAGATCCGAGGCTTGGTCCGTCGGGTGCAGGACGAGCAGGACCGCCGCTACACCCTTATCTCGGTCACCGGGATCGTCGAGGACTACGTGCGCGAGCTGGACACCGGACCGTTCGGCCGGCTGACCGCAGCACTGCAGCGCGCCACCCCCGAGCAGCGACAGACGATCCGGGACGGGCTGGCACTGTTGCGCACGCTCCTGCAATGACGCTGCGGACGGCTGTGGCGGTCAGCTGGCGGTCAGCTGGCGGTCACTGGCGGTCAGCTGGCGGTCACTGGCCATCGTCGCCCTCGG
>JACCUM010000114.1 GCA_013811805.1 Geodermatophilaceae bacterium
GTAAACCTTCCAGTGCACAGGAAGGTCAAGGGAGGTTCTGCATGCGCATCGGGGAGCTCGCCGCGCGGAGCGGCGTCACGGCCAAGACCATCCGCTTCTGGGAATCTGCGGGACTCCTGACGGACCCCTCTCGCACGCCGTCGGGCTACCGCGACTACGAGGTAGCCGTCGTCGACAGGCTGCGATTCATCCGCCACTCCCAAACCGCGGGACTCACGCTCGAAGAGATCCGGCAAGTCCTCGCGATCTCCGATAGCGGCGAACCACCGTGCGGACACGTCGCTGAGCTCATCCACCAGCACCTCGCCGACCTGAACCAGCGCATAAGCGAGCTCAACGAGACCCGCCGCCTGCTCGGTCACCTGGCAGAACGCGCTGCCAATCAGGACCCTGAGGACTGCGACGGCTACTGCGCCATCCTCCAACCTCCGGACTCCCGCAAGGAATCGAACTCCGCCGGAACCCATCCCTGAGGTGATGCCATGTGGAGCTGGTCGGTGGTTGAAGCCTCCCCGCTCTGGTTCGGTCCTCGGGTTCGGTGAAGCTCGAGGTTGCTGAAACCAACCCATCGAGCGAGGAGGCTCCCCATGGGATCGTATGTAGGGATCGACTTGCACCGACAGCGTTCGGTGATCGTCGTGCTGGACGAGGACGGCAATCGGGTGTCGTGGAGCCGGATCGACAACAGTCCGGCGAACCTGGCCCGGGAGGTCACCG
This sequence comes from Geodermatophilaceae bacterium, assembly GCA_013811805.1. Taxonomy (GTDB): domain Bacteria; phylum Actinomycetota; class Actinomycetes; order Mycobacteriales; family Geodermatophilaceae; genus JACCQS01. Next base: position 718 of record JACCUM010000114.1, read on the forward strand.
CGGCTGGTGCCGATGCCGAGGTGGCGATGGAAGCGTGCTGGGGCTGGTACTGGGCGGCCGATGTGATCGTCGAGTGCGGGGTGCGGTTGCATCTGGCGCATCCGTTGGGGATCGCCGGCTACGCCAACCGGCGGGTGAAGAACGACATCCGTGACGCCACACTGCTGGCCGATCTGTTGCGGATGGGACGGCTGCCGGAGTCCTGGGTGGCGCCGCCGGAGGTGCGCGAGCTGCGCGAGGAGGTCCGCTACCGCCACAAGCTGATCAGGTTGCAGACCGGCCTGAAGTGTCAGGTGCATCAGGTGCTCGGCAAAGAAGGGGTGATCCCTGAGACGAAGGGGATCTGGTGGTCGGGCGGGCAACGCTGGCTCGACGAACTTCAACTGGCTGACGTGTACACGAACCGGATCGAGTCGCTGCGCGACCTGATCGAGCTCAACAACCGAGAGATCGTGCAGTCCGACACACGCATCCACCGCCGCTTGAAGGGTCACCCCGGCTACGTAGCGATCCAGCAGATCGCCGGCGTCGGGCGCGTCCTCGGGGCGGTGTTCGTCGCCGAGATTGGAGACGTCCACCGCTTCGGTGATGCCCGCCGGCTGTGCTCGTGGGCCGGGCTGACCCCTCGCCTACGCGAGTCCGACGCCCACACCCACCGCGGGCACATCACCAAGCAAGGCTCACGGCTGTTGCGGTGGGCGGCGATCGAAGCGGTCTCGGGTGCCGCCCGTGACCGGCGCGTCGCCTCGGTGAAGGCCCGCGTCGGCGCCCGCCGCGGTCACAACATCGGCCGCGTCGCCGCGGCCAGACATCTCCTCACGCTCGTCTACTACGGGCTGCGAGACGGCGAAATCCGCTGCCTCGCCGCCACCGACGACGCGGCGTGAGGGGTCGGGCACGACCCGGCGCAACTCGTTTATCGGCATGACCGCCCACCCACGGCGCGGTCGACCAAGTGCTTGAGCTCGTCGGGCCGTGACCGGACGGCTTCATGTCACCCGCCTCGCCTGCGGCGTGACGAAGGTATGCCACCGGCACCCGACCCATCGGGCTGCCCGACCTCGCTCCAGCGAGAACTGAAGCCAGTCCACCCAACGTGCCCACCCCTCTCGGACCTCACGACAGCAGGCTCCGAACCAACCAGGTTCCCGCCAACAGCCCCCGGCGACAACGCCGGCGGGCGCCGCGGCGCGCCCCCACTCCGGGCCTCCGGCCCGGACCAGCCTCGTCGGAGCGTCCCACCGCCACTTGACGGCTCAACACTCCACAGGTATGCCGTTCGTCCCGGTCGCGATCACAAGCGCCCAACGGGCCCGACCGGCAGCTGCCTACATGCCGATCTGGCGCGACGACACGGTGGCGCTGATCGTCGTTCGGTGTCGGCGTTCGGTGCTGAAGTTCGGTGCGGCGACCGCTCCCGTGAGGCCGCACCGGGCCTCGGCAGCGCCGGTCGACACGGCAACCGATGCGTGGGTACCTACCGCCGAATAAGGGCGCAGCACCTACCGGCGGACGTGGGCGAACGCGATGCCGATCGGCAATCGTGTGCCGCACACGGCCCTTGATCCCGCAACGCGGCAGGGATCGGGTGGTCGCGGCCGTCGATGTCGACTCGGTCGAGATCGTCTTCGCCAGTCGAGGGCGGGAAGCTCGGACCTGTCGTGCAGGACCGGCGGCCA
>JACCUM010000118.1 GCA_013811805.1 Geodermatophilaceae bacterium
CGGAGTTGTTCGACCAGACCCGTGCCCCGTCCACGATCGGGTCGTGGCTACGGGCGTTCAAGTGGCACAACGTGCGCCAGTTCGACGCGGTCCCGCGGGAGCTACTGGCCCGGCTGTGGCAGGCCGGTGCCGGGCCGGGCGATCTGACCGGACCGATGACCCTGGACCTGGACTCGACGATTGTGGCCGTCTTCGGCCGCGGTAAGCAGGGCGCGGCCTTCGGCTACACCAAGGTCCGTGGCTATCACCCGCAACTGGCCACTCACGCCGAGACCGGTCAGGTGCTCTTCTCCCGGCTGCGCGGCGGGTCTGCCGGTGCCGCCCGGGGCGCGAAGTCGTTTCTGACCGAGACGATCAGCCGGGTCCGATCAGCTGGGGCCACTGGTGAGTTGACGGTGCGCGCCGACAGCGCGTTCTACTCCAAGGCGGTCCTTGGCACCGCGGCCAAGCTGGGCGTGCGGTTCTCGGTCACCATCCGCCAAGACCGCAAGGTCCGGGCCGCGATCGATGCGATCGGTGAACACGCGTGGGCACCGATCCCGTACTGGCTGTCGTCTCCGGAGGTCTCCGGCGCTGATGTCGCTGAAACCACCTACACCTGCTTTTCCGGCAGCAAACAGGCGATCACGGTGCGGTTGATCGTGCGCCGGGTGCGTCCGACACCGGGATCGCAGCTGGCCCTGTTCACCGACTGGGACTACCACGCCTTCGTCACCGACCGACTCGGCGATGTGCTGGACTTGGAGGCCGATCACCGTCGGCACGCGATCGTGGAGCAGTCCATCGCCGAACTCAAATCGGCCGGCCTGGCGCACCTGCCCTCCGGAAAGTTCACCGCAAACGCCGCCTGGCTCGCTCTCTCGGCGATGGCCCACAACCTCGGCCGCGCCGTCGGTGCGCTCACCGGCACAGAGCTGAACCGCGCCACCGTTGCCACCTTGCGCCGCACCCTATTCACCGCCCCAGGACGGCTCGTGCACTCCGCCCGGCGCCTGCACCTGCGACTACCCCAGAACTGGCCCTGGGCAGAAGCCTTCACCACCGCCCTGACCGCGATCCCCGCGATCCCCGCACGCTGCTGACAATCAACGCACTGTCCACCCACGACCAAGGACCAGGAGAAGCCGGCAGACCGGCGGCCTACCCACGCCCCTAGCCCGAACCGATCCGGACAGCCCCCCAAGGCTCCGCAGAACTGCCCACACAAGATCAGGCGGTGGATCCGGGCTTATTGTCGTCGCATGCATGCCCCGCCTCGCCTGACAGGTCTCGCCGAACTGACCCGGGTGCGGATCCTGTGGTTCAGCGACTGGTACGACGGGCCAGTCACGGGGCTCGCAGTGCATGACGCCAGCGAATACTGGTATGTCATGGTCACCGAAGACTACGGCGAACACTGGGACTTTGATCCCCGCATCTACGTTCTCCACCGACTCACTCCCGAGGAATTGGCGGTGGCGTGGGACGCGCATCGCAGCTTCGCTGCCCTGAACATGCCGGGGTGCATGCACACGCCGCCGTGTCCCGTGGCTAGCGCAATCGATGCTGGCGAACTTGACGCTCTGCGCGAGCGGTGGCCACCCGATTGCGAGGATGCTTACTTGAACGCCCCCGCAATCGGTTGGTTCAAGGCCGAACGGACCGCGTAGGGCTGCACCACCGCCAATCCCCCCACGTTCTTTCGGCCGACCGGGACAGTCTGTGACCGGTCCCTGGTTCTCTGGTTCGTGTCCAGGGGTCCGCAGGACCGAGCGGAGCGAGCTTGCCCTGGGCGCGGGCCGGAGGTTCGGGGTACCGGCACTTCAGCGCCGTTGGCAGGGACGAGCTCGTCCCCGAGGTCGCCTTGGTCCTGGAAGACGGAAGGCTCAGCGCCACCGAGGGCAGTCGCAAGACGACCCGCCTCGACGCGCGCGTCGTCGCAGTAACCCAAGTGATCAGGGCAGCGCCGGGACTGTCCGGGACCAAGGTCGAAACGGCCCTCCGCGACGAGCACGGGCTGAGCCGCGACGAGGCCCGTGACGCGTTGAGGGAATGCAAGCGGAGGGGATACCTACGGACCGAGACCGGCAAGTCCAGGGCGGTTCTCCACCACGTGAGAGAGCCCGCGAAGCCAGAGCTAGAACCAGTGCGCGGGAGTGCGCGGGAGTGCGCGGGCGCGCACAGTGAGTCAGTGAGCGGCGGGCTCTATAGGAGCCGCGCACTACTCACACCAGAGAACCTCATTGATGAAGACGAGACCCGCGCACTGTCGGACTTCTCACCAGAGGCGGAGAAACCCCAGGACGGACGGGTTCCGCCCCGCGCACTGTCGGGTCTCTTGCCAGAGGCTGAGAAACCCCAGGGACAGAAGGGTTCCGCCGCGCGCAAGGTGACCCTGGACGAGATGCGTCAGATGTCGGCGGATCACGCAAGAGCGGCGGTGCAGTCATGGCTATGAGATGCGGAATCTGCACCCGACGACCGACCGCAGATCGACGCCGATTTGGCGTCAGGCCATAGCCAACGTGCGATCGCGGAGCGGACCGGACCAAGCTTAGCCGTCTCATCACCGTCGATCACCGGCACCGACCACATCGGCAGCCCCGTCACCTTGTCCAGCTTCTGCGGCCTCTGCCCGCCACCAACAGGAGCCGCAGCGTCGAAGTCACTCACCGGCTCCACCGCACCGACCACATACGCGCCGGATGGAAACGCTGCGTCGTGCGACAACGGAATCGCGCCCTGAACTGCTTTCTCTACGAGATCAAGGCGGCAGCGCGCCCGGACACGCAGAAGCCCCAGACCTGATGGGGAACATCCACCAGGACCAGGGCACGGTTTGCGATCACAGGTTGCGGCCGGGTCCAGCCCTCTACGCCGCCCATCGTCGTTCAGGCCCGGCCCGCCGCGTCAAGGACGCCTACGGCGGTCGCACGCGACTTGGGCAAGCCCGATCCTTGACCCGACAACCCGGACCCGACGATCAGCGCCTACGAGGACTTGCCATTCAGACTGAGCGCTCTTCGACGTGGGGCAACATGGGCCATGTGTTCCCCGACCTCCCGATGGTGCCAATCAATCTCTGGCGCGCCGACGCCGTTGTGCTCTTCGACTGGTTGATGACGGTCGACCTCGACACTGTGCCAATCACCCATCCCGCACAGAAGCAAGCCCTGACCGATCTGCTGACCCGCCTTGAGCAGGAAACCGACATCTTGCCGGTCACACAAGATGAAATCGATGCCGCGCAGGCGGATGTTGCCAGGGACATGGGCTGGTAGCGCTGGCCGACACCAAGGGCCGGCCACCAGCGAGACTGTTCTATAGACTTAGCCGGCAGCCGCTCAGTCAGCAGATTGTCAGCAGACGCCGCTAGACACGCTGGCCTTGAGGGGTACTCGGTAGCACGGCTGCCGTACCCGAGCATGCGGACGGCGACTACGAATAGCGGGCAACGAATCTTTGCAAGGCGGGGCTGCCGAGGTCGCTGGCGTGTCGGGCGGCGACCAGGTCGGCGTGCAGCCGGCGTTTGCCCACACCGAGACGGTACGCGCCATCTGTGGCAACGCGGCTGCTTCGCGGCGTCTCCGGCGATAGATTTCCCGTGGGTGACATCGCCTCCAGCCCGGATGTCAGCGCTTGGCGCACACTGAACCGACCCGCGCCGCGGGCGGCCGGTCGGCGGATGTGGCCTCCGCAGTCTCGTCACCAAGGGATCGTTCAACGGCCATGTCGGTCGGCTCGGCGCTGGCCTCGGGCACGACGGGTACGCACTCGCGCTACGTCCATGGAGCGGCGGTGACGAACTCGAGCCGTGGCGCCCCGGCGAACACGCCGTCGTGAGACTCCAGCGGCAGCCCAAGCCGGATCGCGGCCGCGGCGATCCACCAACCACCGTCGTGGACCTTGTCACCCAGTGGGTGCCCGATGCGGCATCCCTGCCGCAGCTCGGCGCAGATGCTGACAGGCGCTCTCTGGGTGGAGCGGCAGAGCGCGCCGACGGGCCTCGTCCGGGGG
>JACCUM010000201.1 GCA_013811805.1 Geodermatophilaceae bacterium
CGGCAGGCCGACCGGCCGAACCAGATTTGGCAGGCCGACCACACCGAGCTGGACCTGCTGGTCCTGGACGCCGATGGCAGCCCGGCCCGGCCGTGGCTGACGGTCGTGCTCGACGACTGCTCGCGGGCCGTCGCCGGCTACACCTTGTTCCTGGGCGCTCCCTCGACGCTGAACCTGTCGCTGGCGCTGCGCCAGGCCATCTGGCGCAAGACCGACCCCGACTGGGCGGTGCCCGGCCTGCCCGACGTGCTCTACGCCGACCACGGCAGCGACTCCACCAGCGACCACCTCGCAGCGGTCACCGCCGACCTGCACATCGAGCTGATGCACTCCGCCGTCGCCCGGCCGCAGGGCCGCGGCAAGATCGAGCGGTTCTTCGGGAGCATCACCACCGAGCTGCTGCCCCAGCTGCCCGGGCAGCTCGTCCACGGCCACCCAGTCTCGCCAGCTCGGCTCACGCTCACGGAGGCGGACGCCGCCCTCGGCAGGTGGATCACCGGCACCTACCACCAGCGCATCTACAGCGAGACCGGTCAGGCGCCGCAGCAAGCCTGGCTCGCCGACGGCTGGCTGCCCCGCACCCCCGACAGCCTCGAGCAGCTCGACCTGCTGCTCGTCCAGGTCGCCAAGGCCCGGGTGGTGCACCGAGACGGCATCCGCTTCCAGGGCCTGCGCTACCTCGACCCGACCCTCGCCGCCTACGTCGGCGAACCGAAGCAGAACGCCCTTTCCGGTGGTCCACCTGGCGATCGTGTCCGGGTGCACCCACACGAGCCGTGCGACCTCGGTCGGGTCGTAGATCCCCCGGCCGATCTGGTGCTCGTCATGGTGGCCATCGTAGGAGCGATGCCCAAGGGGGGTATGACGGTCTCGAGAGTCACCGCCCCATTCCACGCGGAGCCCGGAGAGGCGTGAGAGGGATTCCTCGGCCTGCGATGGGGTTCCGACACGCTGGGAACGCATGCGTTGCAGAATCTGCGCATGCAGCCCAACCGCGCTCGGTTCTTCTTCGATTGGGGATCGGGCCTTTGCCTCTGGGCCGCGAACGACGCGACTCGCGGCCGCTACGGGTATCCCATCGACCACCACGACCTCGGGCTTCCCGCAGACCTGGTCGATGAGATCGACCGTTTGGAGGCATGGCGGAACACGGCGCTCAACTGGAACTATCCGCCCGACCCGGGCCCGTGGCGCGAGTCCGAGTGCGAGGCGTTCAACGCCGCTGTAGTTGCGACGTTCGATGAGCTTCAGGAGGCGCTCGGTCCACAATGGGAACTGATCTACGAGAACGATGAGCTTTACGAGGATCTCGACCTGGACCGGTATCTCGCCGATCCGGCTGGGTTCCGCCGGTGATGCGAACCAGCATCCCTTTACAGACGAAGCGTGTGGTGCGGCAGCGGCGGTGTGATCTGAAGAGCGCCGCTGACTGAAGACCTGAGACGTCGGCACTATGCCGGTGGTTGACACAGCCGTCCTCCATCTGCGACGCCAACGCGCGTTGTCACATGACGTCGCTACCCTCCGGTTGACCGGAGCTTGGCCACACCACGACCGGATCGGGCAGGAACAAGTGATGGCGCTTGCCAGCCGGGTCGCCGGGCTTGTTGGGGTGCTGGTAACGCTGCTGTCACCAGCGCCAATGGACTACCTGACTCTGCCGGCTGCCGGTGCGGGGATGATGTGTCGGCCATGGTCGCCGAGGCTGACCTCGCCCGGGCGCGCACCAGGGAAGGCATGGCGGTCGCGAAAGCCAAAGGCCGACTGCGCGGCAAGCAGGCCAAGCTCAAACCCGCTCAGGAGAAGCACCTCGTCGAGCTCTACTGAGCCGGTCAGCACACCACCGCCGAACTCGCAGCCCTGTTCAACATCGCCCGGTCCACGGTGTATCTGGCTGTTGGGCGCGCCGGCGGTGTCGACCCTCAGAAGACATCTTCGACTACTCACCGCGCAGCATTGCTCCTCTAGGAGTTCAGCCAACCGCTGCTGCCGGAGCCCACCGCATTGGGGCTCGTGACAGCAGCGTTACCCGCACCCCACTGCCTACGCACGCCCGCCGAGGGACCCTGCGAATGCGACCTCGTCCTCACCTGCTCAGAATTCCTGACCACCAGCGACTACGCACCCCGGCTCCGGGACCGCCTCGAAGTCCAACAGCAACTCATCGACGACGCCACCGCACGCGGATGGCAACGCGAGATCGAACGACACCAGCGCACCGCCGACCGCCTTACCGCGCTACTGCAAGAGCTTGGCCACGAAGCTGGGACCGGACCGGC
>JACCUM010000219.1 GCA_013811805.1 Geodermatophilaceae bacterium
GGCTCCGTGCTGTCGACTGTCGCTGTGTCGTGCGCGCCGGTCCGGTCTCACCCGAGCGAGGAACGCTCCCGTGCCCCACCGAAACGTGGTCGTCATCGGCCAGGACGCCGGGTAGTACGAGCGTGAAGGTCGCACCACGGCCGGGGCTGTTGTCCACCGCGACCCGGCCCTGATGTGCTGCAACGATCGCACCGACGATTGCCAGACCCAGCCCGGCTCCGTCCGGTCGAGAGGAGTCGCCGCGACCGAAGCGCTCGAAGACGTGCCCCTCGGTCCCCGGTTCCAACCCCGCCCCGCTGTCACTGACCCACAGCCAGAGGTTTCCGTCCATGATGCGCGAGCCGAGGGAGATGTGGTCTTTCACATTGGTGTGCTGAGTGGCGTTGTGCGCCAGAGCAACCATCGCTTGGGTGATCCGTTGTGGATCGAGCACGACGGTGGCCCACGCGACGGATTCCAACATCCAACGTCGGTCGGCGAGCGCGCCGATCTTGTCGAAGATCGAGTGCGTCAAAGTTCCGGCGTCGGTCGGCGCCGGCACGACGAACTCGGGCTGCTCAGCCCGGGCCAGAGTCAACAGGTCGGTGACCAGCCGGTTCATCCGGTCGAGTTCATCGTCGACCAGCGCGGTCGTCTCGGCGATGTCTTGAGGGTCCTGTGAATCCAGGAGTTCGAGGTGCCCGCGAACGATCGTGATCGGCGTACGCAACTCGTGGCTCACGTCATCGAGGAACCGGCGTTGGCTGTCGAATCCGGTCTGCAGGCGGTCCAGCATGCCGTTGAAAGTGGTACCCAGTTCGGCGATCTCGTCTCGAGGACCCTCTGGGACGTCGATCCTGCGGGACAGGTCGGTCTCCCCGATCTGTCTTGCGGCCTCGGTGATCTCGCGGATCGGGCGCAAGATCCGGCCAGCAATGATCCAGGCGGCGAGGGTGGCAAGCACAAGTGTGCCGCCACCGACCAGCAGCATGACCCGGGCGGCTTCGTCGGCGGCCTGGCGCTCCTGATCGGCGAAGTAGGCAACGACGATGACGCCTCGGGCAGGGTCCCCGGGCAAGGTCACAGGCACCGCGATGTAACGGACCTCCCCGGCACCGCTCTCGTACAGGCCCGCCCGGGTCACGCTCACCGAACCCGCGAGGGTGGAGAAGACCGGATCCTGGGACAGCAGAACCGGTGCCTGCTGGCGACTCTGGTAGACGAACTCACCGTTCACATAGCCGAGGAATTTTTCGTTGCGGTCCGCCAGATTAAAAGTGATCGCGAACAGCAGGACCTCGTCAACGTCGGTGAAGCGTTCACCGGTCGTGGCATTCACCCCAGATTCGGTGAGCCGGTCGAACTCCTCGATCTCACCGCGAAGTCGGCTGTCCATCCGCTCGTTCGTCGCCGCGATCAACAGTCGCCACGTGACAAAGGTGCTGACGAGCAGGGCGAGCAGAATGAGAAGCAGGACGAACCCGAGGATCCGGAACCGGGTGGAAAGCATGCGGCGGCTGTTGCCGGTCGCCTGCGCGGCGGCAACGTCAGGTTCAGCCGTCGTCATCACCGCCGCCTCCCCCATCGTCCCCGCCGCCGCCACCGCCGTCGTCACCTCCGCCGCCACCGCCGTCGTCACCTCCGCCGCCGCCGTCGTCATCATCCGCCGGTGGCGGTGGAACCTGACCTCCACCGTCGGGCGCCGGCACCGGAGGAGGGATCGGGATCGGGATCGGAGGCGGTATCGGTTCGGGGATCGGAGCGGGGCTGGGCGCTGGGTCGGGGGCCGACGATTTAGTGCTGGCGCTCGGGTCCGGGAGGATGACGATCGGCCCGGGTAATTGCTCGCCGGAGGGACCAGTGTCGGCCGTACTGATCAGGAAGCCACCGAAGGCGAGGACGACGGCAACCGCTGCAGCGATCAGGCCGCCGAAGACAGCCTGGCCTGAGCGGATCACTACCTCACCCTGCCGACGGACGATGACAGCATGATGAGAGGCACATGAGAAGTCTCTTAGATCGCGGGTGAGCTAGGCTCGTTTCGCCGCTGCGCGGCCTCCGCGGGTGTAGTTCAATGGCAGAACATCAGCTTCCCAAGCTGACAGTGCGGGTTCGATTCCCGTCACCCGCTCCATGCTCAAACGGCGCATCCGGCCAGGTCAGAGCCCTGTTTCATGCTTCCAGTCGAGTGGACTCAATATCCCTCAATATCCCCCAATGGGCCTTTCATTAAGGCCCAGATTAGGCCCAGCGCTCGGCGCGGATGCGGTGCCGTCATCATCGATCCCAGAATTCATGCCGGGATTCGATCGCCGCGAGCATCTTTCCTAG
>JACCUM010000515.1 GCA_013811805.1 Geodermatophilaceae bacterium
AGAAGTATGGGCACCGTCTGCACTTCTGGGACCTCCGCAAGCGCAAGCTCGCCCAGACCCTGGATCTCGGTGACCAGTACCAGATGGCGCTGGAATTGCGGCCCGCCCACGATCCCACCAAGCAGTACGGATTCCTCGGTGTCGTTGTCAGCGTCGAGGACCTCTCGGCGTCTGTCTGGCTGTGGCACAAGACCGGTGCCGGCTACGAGATCAAGAAGGTCATCGACATCCCCGCCGAAACCGCCGAAGAGGGACAGCTTCCACCAGTGATCGCCCCCTTTGGCGCCGTGCCCCCCTTGGTCACCGATATCGACCTCTCCGTGGACGACCGCTTCCTCTACGTGTCGTGCTGGGGGACAGGGGAGTTGCGCCAGTACGACGTGAGCGATCCGCATAATCCAAAGCTCAACGGCTCGGTGCATCTAGGAGGTGTCGTACGCCGCACCGTACATCCGTCGGCAACCGATACTCCCCTGGCTGGCGGCCCGCAGATGGTCGAGATCAGCCGTGACGGCAAGCGGGTCTATGTCACCAACTCCCTCTATGGCTCGTGGGACGACCAGTTCTATCCGGACGGGGTCGGCTCGTGGGTGGCCAAGATCGACGTCAATCAAGAGACCGGCCAGTTGGCGCTGGACGAGACCTTCTTCCCGACCGGCGAGCAGACCTTTCGGGGACGGCGGGTGCACCAGATTCGCCTGGAAGGCGGCGACGCCTCCACGGACTCCTACTGCTACCCATGAGGCGTCAACCTAACGCCCTCCGCGTCGTCGGCACGGACTAGGTCGGCCCATGTCCGGAGCACTGTGGACGCTTATCGCGCTGGGTGCCTTTCACGGCCTGAACCCGGGCATGGGATGGCTGTTCGCGGTCGCGATCGGGTTCCAGGAGCGCAGCAAACGGGCCCTGCTGCGCGCCCTGGGCCCTATCGCCACGGGTCACGCACTGTCCGTGGCCCTCGTCGCGCTGTTGGTCACTGTGACCCAAACCATCGTCGCTGCTCGGGTCGTGGCCATCGTCGGCGGTCTGGTTCTGGTCGGCTTCGGAATGTGGAGACTCCTGTCGAAGAGGCATTTCAAGTGGGTGGGGATGCGCCTGAATGCATGGCAGCTGACCAGTTGGTCGTTCCTGATGAGCTCGATACACGGTGCCGGGCTCATGCTCCTGCCTGTTCTGGTGGCCGCTGATGTTTCCAACAATCCGCATGCCGGTCATGGGGGCACGGGCCTGGCATCCCTTAGCGGGCCGGTGGACGGAGTGCTCGGCGCGGTTGTCCGGGGCCTGGTCGTCACCGGCTTGCACACCGCTGCCATGGTCGTAACCGCCGGGGCGATCGCCCTGCTGATCTACCAGGTCATCGGACTCGCCATCCTGCGCAGTGTCTGGGTCAACCTGGACAAGATCTGGGCGGTAGCGCTCGTGGGTTCGGGCGCGGCCACTATCGCCTTCGCCTGACCCCTGGGGGAATGAATGGGGGGTGGGGTTTCCTCACCGGCAGCAGGCGACCAGGGCGGCGACCTCGTCAGCGCAGCCCCACGACATCGTGACTCCGGCGCCGCCGTGCCCGTAACAGGCCACCACCGGGCGATCGTTGGGGTCGATGTCGTCGCAGCGTTCCAGTCGAACTTCCCGACGTCCGGGGCGAAGCCCCACCGCCCTAGAGAGGATGGGGGCTTCGGTCAGGGCCGGGACGAGGCGACGGGCCCGGGCGAGGATCGCTGCTTCGGTGACCATGTCCGGCTCGAGGGAGCTCTGGCCGACCTCAGCGGTACCGCCGCAGACGACGTCGTCGAAGCGGGGGATGACGTAGCAGAACTGAGTTGGGTCGTCCTCGTCGAGCAGCCAGTCGGTCAGCCCAGGATTTGCCAGTCGTACGACCTGGCCACGGATCGGGATGACGTCGCGATCCCCGAGCAACGTCTCGGCTCCCATGCCCACGGCCAGTACTACCGCATCCGCCGTCGGATCGACGTCGGTCACCGAACCCACGGCCGCTGTCGAGACAACCACTCCGAGGTCGGCGCAGCGTTGTTCGAGCCACCCCAAGTAGCGACGCATGACGATGATCGGCAGTCGGGCTCGCAGGCCGCCGAGGACGTCCGCGTTGGGGGCGATCACGCTGGAGAGCTCGCCGCCGCCGAGCAAGGTGAGGTCCGTCAACTGCTCGGCCCACCAGAGATCAGGTTTCTCCCGACGATGCAGCTCCGTGCCGTACCGCAGGGCCACTCCCGACTCCGGGTCGTCGGCCAGCGCCTCGAACACGCGCAGTGAGGTCATTGACCAGGCCAACACCCGTTCCTGGGGGAAAGCTCGGTACGGAAACCACATCGCCGCGGCGACGGCTGACACCGATTGCGCAGCCGGCTGGGCGGACACGATGTGTACCGAATGCCCTGCCTCGGCAGCTCGAATGGCGCAGCTCAGGCCGATCACCCCCGCCCCGACCACACAGACGCGCATGCCTTCGAGGTTCAGTCGGTCAGGAGCGAGCGCAGCACGTACTGCATGATCCCGCCGTGCCGGTAATACTCGGCCTCCCCGGGGGTGTCGATCCGAACCCGGGCCTTGAACTCCCTGTCGCCGGCCCGCACCGTCACCTCACGCGGCACCGGACCATCGTTCATTGCCGTGATGCCGGTGACCGAGACACTCTCATCACCCTTCAGGCCCAAAGAG
>JACCUM010000221.1 GCA_013811805.1 Geodermatophilaceae bacterium
AGGGAGCGGGCGTCGCGCAGCGCCGCCCCACCGCGGGCGACGGGTTCGCCAGTGTCGTCGAGAAGCCCGAGGCCCAGGGCCTGCATCATCCCCGCGCCGCCGTCGGTCGAGGCACTGCCGCCGACGCAGAGAACCACTTCCTCGACCCCCCGGTCGAGCGCATCTGCGATCACCACACCGAGTCCGTACGTCGAGGCCGTCAGCGGCTCAGGCTTCCCGTCCGGCAGGCGGGACAGTCCGACGACGTCGGCCAGTTCGATCACGGCGCGACCGTCCCGCAGGCCGTACGTGGCTTGGACCGGTTCCCCGGTGGGGCCGAGCGCATCGACCTCCACCGGCTCGAAACCCACCGACAGCGCCGCTTCCACCGTCCCGTCGCCGCCATCGGCGACCGGCAACAGCGTGATCTCGACCGCCGGCTGCACCCGGCCGATTCCAGCGGCCAACGCCCGGGCGACCTCGGTGGCAGTCAGGCAGCCCTTGAACTTGTCCGGGGCGAGGACCACGCGCACGGCAGACCCTCAGTCGAGCGGGACGACCGCGGTCGGTGCGTCCTCGCTCGTGATCGCCAGGTCCTCGAACTCTGTGACGTTGTCGAGTTCGGTACCCATCGAGACGTTGGTGACGCGTTCGAGGATGAACTCGACTACGACCGGTACGCGATGTTCATCGGCGAGTTTCTTCGCCTTTTCCAGTGCGGGAGCGATGCCGTCGGCCTCACGTACGCGGATTGCCTTGCAGCCCATACCCTCTGCAACCCTGATGTGGTCTACCCCGTACATACCGAGCTCGGGGGCGTTGATGTTCTCGAAGGACAGTTGCACCTCGAAGTCCATCTCGAGGACGCGCTGAGCCTGCCGGATCAGCCCCAGGTAGGCGTTGTTGACCACGATGTGGATGTAGGGGATCTGGAACTGCGCCCCCACAGCCAACTCCTCGATCATGAACTGGAAGTCGTAGTCACCCGAGAGCGCGACGACGGTTGCCTCGGGGTCGGCCACACAGACGCCGAGCGCCGCCGGCAAGGTCCAGCCCAGCGGACCGGCCTGACCGCAGTTGATCCAGTGCCGCGGACGGTAGACGTGTAGGAACTGGGCGCCGGCGATCTGGGACAGGCCGATCGTCGTGACGTAGCGAGTGTCCTTGCCGAATGCGCGGTTCATCTCCTCGTAGACGCGCTGGGGCTTGAGCGGTTCGTCTTCGAAATGGGTCCGTCGCTGAAGGGTGTGCTTTCGCTGCTGGCAATCCTTGACCCAGACCCCGAAGTCGGGCAGTTCCTTGCGCGCCGTGCGCTCGGTTGCAGCCGCGACAAACAACTCGAGGGCCGCCTTCGCATCGGAGACGATGCCGTAGTCGGGGGCGAAGATGCGGCCGATCTGGGTCGGCTCGATGTCGACGTGTACGAACGTACGGCCCTTGCAGTAGGTGTCCAGTCCACCGGTATGCCGGTTTGCCCAGCGGTTGCCGATCCCGAGGACGAAGTCCGACTCCAGCATCGTGGCGTTGCCGTACCGGTGTGAGGTCTGCAGACCGACCATGCCGGCCATCAGCGGGTGGTCATCGGGGATCAAGCCCCAACCCATGAGGGTCGGCACAACCGGAATCTGCAAGGTCGCGGCCAACTCCACCAGCAGGTCTGCGGCGTCGGCGTTGATGATCCCGCCGCCGGCGATGATGAGCGGGCGCTCGGCCTGGGCGAGCATGTCCAGCGCCTTGTCGATCTGTGCCCGCGTCGCGGCCGGCTTGTAGACCGCCAGGGGCTGGTAGGTGTCGGGATCGAAGTCGATCTCGCTCGTCTGCACATCGACGGGCAGGTCGAGCAACACCGGACCGGGCCGCCCGGAGCGCATCAGGTGAAAGGCCTGCTGGAAGGCTCCGGGGACCTGCGCGGGCTCGAGGATCGTGGTGGCCCACTTGGTCACCGGAGCTGCGATCGAGGCGATGTCGACGGCCTGGAAGTCCTCCTTGTGCAGCTTCGCCACCGGCGCCTGGCCAGTGATGCACAGAATCGGGATCGAGTCCGCCCAGGCGGAGTAGAGCCCGGTGATCATGTCGGTGCCGGCCGGCCCCGACGTACCGACACAGACACCGATGTTGCCGGCCTTGGCTCGCGTGTACCCGTCGGCCATGTGGGATGCGCCCTCGACGTGCCGAGCCAGGATGTGGGAAATCGCGCCGCTTCGCCGCATCGCGTCGTAGAACGGGTTGATCGCAGCACCTGGCAAGCCGAAAGCCTGGGTCGCACCTTCGAGTTCGAGGATCTTGACGGCTGCGTCAGCCGCGGTCATGAGGGGCATGTCG
>JACCUM010000228.1 GCA_013811805.1 Geodermatophilaceae bacterium
GGCGTCGGCACCGACCGCCGCCAGCAGCGGCGCGGCGATGCCATCGCCCTGCGCGAGCAGCGCCCCGAGCAGGTGCGTCGGGCCGACGTCGGGGTTGCCGGCGAGCGCCGCTGCCTGCGCACCGGCGGAGATCGCCTGCTGCGTCTTGGTGGTCGGGTTGAAGGAATCCATTCCCCGCGTCCTCCGGATTGCCGTCTCGTCGGACCTATCGTGCCCGTCGGCAAGACCAACGTCACTAAACTTGAGTCTGTTCCGCTCAGGTTTGACCCAGCGCGGTTCGCGTTAGGCTTGCGGGTCGCCGCACAGGCGAAAGGGTGAACGATAGGCCCGCGAGCGAGGTGTGCCGCTAGTGTCGACGTTCCCGAGCGCCGATCGAGGAGGGGCTGTCCGCAGAACATGACCGCAGAACAGCTGCTTGGCGCCGACCAGGCGCAGCCCTCCGAGCCCGTAGACGCGGACGCCACCGCGAGGGTGACCGCGATCAGGACGAGCTTTGCGCTGGTCGAGCCCCATGCCGACAAGGTCGTCAAGCTCTTCTACGCCCTGCTGTTCGACTTCGCCCCCGAGACGCGCGACCTGTTCCCGGCCAACATGGAGATCCAGCGCAGCCGACTGCTGCGGGCGCTGGTGTACGTCGTGCAGATGGTGGACCGGCCCAACGAGCTCACGGCGTTCCTCACCCAGCTCGGCCGCGACCACCGCAAGTTCGGCGTGCTCAGCGAGCACTACGACGCCGTCGGCGCGGCGTTGCTGACGACGCTGGAGCACTTCGCCGGGCCGGCCTGGAGCCCGACCGTGGCCAAGGCATGGACCGACGCCTACTCCCAGGTCGCCGCCGCGATGTGCGCCGCGGCCGACGCCGAGCCAGGACCGGCCTCCTGGGCCGCCGAGGTCGTCGAGCACCGGCGTCTCTCTAACGACCTGGCGATCGTCACCGTGCAGCCGGAGTCGGCGGTGCCGTACCGCGCCGGGCAGTACGTCAGCGTCGAGACACCGCAACGCCCCCGGCTGTGGCGCTACCTGTCGCCGGCCAACGCCCCGCGGCCGGATGGCCAGATCGAGTTCCACATCCGCGCGGTCGACGGCGGGTGGGTGAGCCGCGCGATCGTGGCGCACACCAACCCTGGCGACACCTGGCAGATCGGCCCGCCGATGGGCCAGCTGACGGTGAACCGGGACTCCGGCGACGACGTGCTGATGATCGCCGGCGGTACCGGCATCGCGCCGATCAAGGCGCTGCTGGAGGACCTCACGCGCTGGGGCGAGAACCCCCGCACCCAGGTCTTCGTCGGTGGCCGCAGCTGGGAAGGCCTCTACGCCGTCGAGAGCATCCGCAAGCTCTCCTACACGAACCCGTGGCTGAACGTCATCCCGGTCGTGGAGCGAGACAGCCCCGGATCGGGCGCGGAGCGCGGGGTGCTCGCCGATGTGGTGACCCGCTACGGGGCCTGGCAGGGCAACGACGTGCTCCTCGCCGGCTCGCCGGCCATGATCCGCGCGACGGTGTCGCGGATGCTCGTCGCCGGCACCGCGCTGGACCGGATCCACTACGACCCCTTCACGGCGGACTAGGGCGTGTCCCTTGGATCATGGGACGGGGTCTCGTAGCCAGATTCTGATCGAGGCGACGTCGATGGTTCCGCGGAAGATGTAGTCGCGCTTGTCGTAGCGAGTTGCGACTGCGCGGTGGCCCTTGAGCTTGTTGATGGCACGCTCGACGGTGTTGCGTTGCTTGTAGGCTTCGGCGTCGAAATCTGGCGGCCGTCCGCCCATGCTGGCCCGGCGCTGGCGGTTGGCGCGCTGGTCGACCGGCTCCGGAATGCTCGCCCTGATCCGACGTCGCCGCAGGTGGGAGCGGATGGCGCGGCTGGAGTAGGCCTTGTCGCCCAACACCTGGCCGGGTCGGGTCCGGGGCCGGCCAGCGCCGTTGCGGCGAATCCGGATCCCGGCCATGACCGCTTGGAAGGCCAGCGAGTCATGGCGGTGTCCGGCGGAAGTGACCCGGGAGATCGGCCGGCAGCGGGTGTCGGCGGCGAGGTGAATCTTGCTTGTCAGCCCGCCGCGAGAGCGGCCCAGCGACTCCCGGCTCGCCTTAGCGGCCGATTCCGTGTCATTCGACCTCGCCCCCTGTGTCCAGCTCGGTGCTCACCACGACCTCCGCGGCGACATCAGCCGGCGGCTGGTGTCGGGCACCGGCGGCGTGCTGATGGGCGCGGACCACCCCGGCGTCGACCCCGATCGCCCATTGCGGGCCCTCGTGCGCATCGGCGTCTCGACGCAGCTCATCAAGGATCCCCACCCACGTCCCGTCACCTGACCAGCGGCGATGACGGTTGTAGATGGTCTTCCAGTTCCCGTACTCACCAGGCAGGTCCCGCCACGGCGACCCGCTGCGGGTCCGCCAGAACACCCCGTTCAGCACCATTCGATGATCAGCCCACCGGCCACCCCGACGGGGGGTCTGGTCCGGCAACAACGGCTCCAGCCGAGCCCATTCCTCGTCGGTCAGGTCATGGCGATCAAGCACAAACAAGATCTACCGCATCCGCCAACCGAGATCCACGGGACACGCCCTAG
>JACCUM010000230.1 GCA_013811805.1 Geodermatophilaceae bacterium
CCGGCGCCCCGGCCCCCGCGTCGCGGCTGCTCGGCGCGGTGCCAGCCGCGATCCGCGCGTTGCGGTCGGGGGCCAGCCTGCGGCGCCCAGCGTGGGGCTGACGGTCAACTGTCCGGGGAACTCGTCCGCGACATCCCTGCGTTACCCAGCGGCTTGGTTTCGCCGGTAGGCGACGGCGTCGGTGTACGTCTCGGTGGGTTTGTCTCCCGGGTCGATACCGACCATGCCGTGCTCGATGCTGGCCCGCTATGCAGGCCAACTAGAATTCGGCAGTGTGGATCTCACCGTGGATGAGGCTCGACGGCGGGCTTCTGTGGCCCGCGTGGCTCGCCTCGCGACTGTCGACGCTGACGATGCGCCACATATCGTTCCGGTGGTCTTCGCCGTCGAAAGAGACGCGATATTCATCGCGGTTGATCAGAAGCCGAAGAAAACCCGCGATCTCAAGAGGCTACGGAATATACGGGAGAATCCGCAAGTCTCGCTCCTGATCGATCAATACGATGATGATGATTGGTCAAGATTGTGGTGGGTCCGCGCCGACGGGAACGCCCGCATAATCACCAGCGAACAGGTTGCGTCGGCAAACCCGCGCGCGCTTCTCATTCCGAAGTACCCTCAGTACGTATCAGACCCGCCCATCGGGCCCTTCATCTGTATCGCGGTGCAGCATTGGCGGGGTTGGCAATACTCAGAGACCTGACTTGCTGGTCTGCGTCGGCGGTGGTCTTACCGATCTCCGCGGAGTACCCTCGCCGCTTGACTACCCAAGCTGCCGGGAGAACAATGCCTTCGTCGTCTGCACCTTTCAGGCGAATCGCCGACGAGTTGCGCGGTCAAGTACTGGCGGGATCGCTTGCTCCGGGTGACCGGCTACCGTCCGAACACGAACTCGCGGAAAGTTACGACACAACCCGCACGACCGTTCGGAAGGCGATCGCGCTGTTGCGATCGGAGGGTTACGTTCTGTCCGAGCAAGGCCGAGGTGTCTTTGTGCGCAAACGGCCTTCGGTCACGATGCTCCTCACAGGCGCAAACTATCGCAAGCACAGGAGTTCCGGTACGAGCAACTTCAATGCTGAGGCTCTGAGTCAAGGAATGCGGGCAGAGCAGCGAATTTTGCGGGTGGCTGAGGTCGGAGCGCCTCATGAGATCGCCGAGCGGCTAGATGTTCCCGAGGATACACCCGTGATCGTGCGGCGCAGACTCTTCTTGATAGACGGCGAACCAATGCAACTGTGCAACGGCTACTATCCGGCCGAACTGTTTCGTTCGACACCGATTTCGCAACCCGAGAAGATTCGCGGTGGCGTCCACTCGATATTCGAAGATCCTCATGGACCAATTGCGTCAAAGGTCACTCGGTTTGTAGAGGACGTGCAGGTCCGCCTGCCCTCCCCATCTGAGACCGAAGCGCTGGTCATCGCTGAAGGTGTTCCGATCGCTCGCGTGCTGCGCACGGCCATCGACAAGCTCGGACGCCGACTGGAGGTTCTCGACTCGACACTGCCCAGCGACCGGTACACCTTCCGCTACGTGATCGACTTGCCCTGAGGGTGTGACTGGGCTCGGCCACGAGACATCTACTTGCATAGCCAAGCTTCCGGGCTTAGAGTGAATCAGCTTGCATAGTCAAGTGGTCGCCCTCGGGCAACCACGTCCCAGACAAAGGTGGCCCCGGCGGTGTTAGCAGCACCGGCCGGGGCCTGAACCGCCCGCCCACGAGGCGCTCTAACCACCGGAGGCGAACGATCCGTGTCGATTATCCCTGCCCGCCCGCGCTGGCTCCGCTGGAGCATCAGCCGCCGCGTCGGCCGTCACGCCATACCCAACGGCCAGTCGATCCGGCTCTACTACGGCCCGCGCCGCCGTGGCTGAGACGTGCCGCTGTCACCTCGCACTGGACGCACCCGACGGGCCGCACTGGTGGCCGTCCCGGGAGCCAGAGCCTGATACCGGGGTCGCGGCGGTGGCCGTCGCTGGGCAGGATCCCGGATTCCTGCGGGCCGAGCGGCGACCCGACGGCTGGCACACCGAGGGCCACGCGGCCGCATATCCGGAGGTCACACCGTCACATGGCTGGGATGACGTCGGACGATGCTGGGCCGGCGCCCACCACCCGGTAGTCGACGTCTCGGACTGGCTTGCGCGGCACACCACGAGCAACCACACCACCACTCGGCGGCCGTCGCTTGACCGTGCCTGGAGCCAGATCGACGGTGTGGTGACGACGGTGCCCGTGATCGTTCGGCAGCGAAGGCAGGCCCGAACACGCCCTCTATAACCGGAGGGTCGCCACCGCTCCTGAGCC
>JACCUM010000234.1 GCA_013811805.1 Geodermatophilaceae bacterium
GCATTCTCCTTACTCAGCCGGCGATTAGCACCGATTAACTCCGCAACCGCTTTACAAGCCACACGGACCGCTCGGTGCCGACCCATCGCGTTGTCACTGTATCGTCCTGTCGAGCAACGCGACGCGTCAATGACCGTAGCGGCGTCGCCAGTCTTGCGTGAGTCAATTCGAAGGTAAGCCCATCGGCCCTAATCTCCTCCCCCATAAAATTGATCGGATCCGTGCTCCGCTCTAAGCGGAGGTTCCCGTCGGCGGTCTCGCCTGTTGTAACTGTTTACCGTCCCCCATGATTTTGCCCGGCGCGCGTTTTCGGTACTACGTGTAGCGTACCGATCCGATGGACACGCGTGCGCCGAGTTACGACGACCTGGTCCGGCTGGTGCGGGACCTGCACGAGCGGGTGGCGGGGCTGGAGCGGGAGAACGCGGACCTGCGGCTGCAACTCCGGGAACTGCGGGACAAGACGCCCCCGCCCGCCCCGCCGTCGTTCGTCAAGCCGTCGCTGCCGCCGGGCCGCCGGGGGAAGAGGCCGGGCCGGCCGGCGGGCCACCCGCCGGCGTTGCGTCCGCCGCCGCCGGAGATTCACGAGGAGGTCGACGTGCCCCTGCCGTCGGCCGCGGGGGGCCAGTGCCTGTGCCCCGTCTGCCAAGGCGAGTTGGCCGACCTCAGGGGCCACGAGCGGGTGGTCGAGGAGGTCGTCCCGGCCGCGCCGCGCGTCACCCGCTACCGCACCGCCAGCGGGTACTGCCCGCACTGCAAGAAGCGGGTCGAGAGCCGCCACGCCGAGCAGCCGCCCGCGGCCGACGTGCCCCACGCCCAGTTGGGGCTCAACGCCCTGGTCGCCGCGGCCGCCCTCAAGCACGACGCCGGCCTGCCGTACCGCAAGGTGGCGCGGGTGCTCAAGGACCTGTGCGGGCTGACGGTCAGCCCCGGGGCCCTGCCCAAGCAGGTCCGCCGCCTGGCGGCGTGGCTGAGCGCCCCGGGCGGTTCGTACGACGCGATCCGCGACCGGCTGCGGGCCGGCACGTTCGCCAACGCCGATGAGACGGGCTGGCGGGTCAACGGGGTGAACTACTGGCTGTGGGCGATCACCAACCCCGCCGCCACGCTCTACCACGTCGACAAACGCCGCAGCGCCGCGGTGGTCCGCAACGTCCTGGGCGACGACTTCGCCGGCCACCTGGTCAGCGACTTCCTGCCCACTTACGACACGCTGCCTTACAAGGCCCAGAAGTGCATCCCCCATTTGCTGCGGGACATCGAGCGCTCGACCGCCCGCAGCCCGCCCTTCGCCGCCAGCGGGTTCCGCAAGCGGCTCAAGCGGGTGGCCAAGGACATGCTGCGGCTCAAGGCCCGGTGGGACGACTTCGGCGACGACGCGTACGAGATGCGGGCCAGCCGCATCGGCGACCGCCTGGACAACCTGGCCAAGGCCGAGTCCGAGGACAAGGACGTCAAGCGGCTGGCCAAGCGGCTCCGCCGCCACGCCCCGGCCCTGGCCGCGTTCCTGCTGGTCAAGGACCTGCCCGGCGACAACAACGCGGCCGAGCGGGCCATCCGCCCGGCCGTCATCATCCGCAAGGTCAGCGGCGGCCACCGCGGCGGCTCCACCGCGACGGCCAGCGCCGTGGTGATGAGCGTCCTGCGGACGGTTCGCCAGCAGGGCCGGCACCTGATCGACACCGTCAAGGGATTGGTCCAAGGCCACCTCGCCGGCAAACCCTGCGGCCTCTTCACGTCAGCCGCACCGTAGGCGGACGGTAAACAGTTACATTATTTCTGACTCCGTTTTCTGACCGGAGCGGTCCTGGACGCCGGCCGCGATCAAGATCGCAAGCAGGCGAAGAACGCCCCGTAAAGGGATGGCAAACGCAATGAAGCACGGCAACCGACTGTGGGTAATGGCCCTAGCGGCTACCCAGACGTTCACCGCCCTCGGCGCCGGGGGAGCGGAGTACCTGTGGGTGGAGGCCGAGCATTCTACCGACATCCAGGGCGCCAACTACTCTTGGGT
>JACCUM010000261.1 GCA_013811805.1 Geodermatophilaceae bacterium
CCACCACGCAGCACGTTGTCCGACTCAGCCATGATCTCCACGCCGACGCCGGCAAGGTAGGCATGCAGACAACCGGCCGGAACGACCAGCGCCTCGCCTGGTTCGAGTCGAATGAAGCCACAGAGCAGGGTCAGGAGGACACCACGATCGTCCGGGTACTTATCGGCTAGGCGCGAGATCCATTGCAGTGCTGGGACGTCGGGGCCAGAACCCACCTTTGACGCGGCCTTGCCGACCGCAGAGACCGCTCCTTCGACCTCAGCGTTGGGAACATCAAAGATCCACCGGACCGCATCGGGTAGTCCCCCAACGGACAGGGTGTCGCGCAGGCCTGCCAGCTCGGCTACGGCCAGTTCGTCGAGTAGCGCAACCGTCTCTGGCACGGCACGAAATCCGCAGAACGCTTCCACCGGAGTGAGTGCACAGAGCATCTCCGGCTTGTGCCGAGGATCCCGATAGTTGCGGCTCGGGTGGTCAAGCGGCACACCGGCTGCCTCCTCGGCGGCGAATCCCTGCTCAGCGCGACCCGCGTCCGGATGCGCCTGGAGGGATAGCGGCGCACCGATGGTGAGCACCTTCAACAGGAAGGGCAGCCGTGGACCGAACCGTGCCACCGCGGCGGCACCCAGAGCAGCAGTCGGGTCGGCCGCAATCAGTTCCTGCAGCGTCCTGCCGTCTGCCAGTCGAGACGGGCACGCCGGATACGCACCGATCCACAACTCCGCCTCGGGTTCGGCCGTCGGCGCTTTGCGGCCGAGAAACTCAGCCATTGCCGTCTGCGAACCCCAGGCGTAGCGCCGAATCTCGTTGATGAGCGCGAGCATCGCCGGTCTTAGCTACCGCCGGTCTCTGCGCCCGATACAGCCTGGGCGGGTGCAGCCGACGATGAATCAGGAGACTCGTTCGTCCGACGGAAGTCTGGTTCGAGGTAGATGACTCGGGCGATCGGCTCGGCGCTACGTATCCGCTGCTCTGCACTGTCGATCGCGGCTACCAGGTCGTCAGCGGCCAGGTCCGGGTCGATCGAGATCTTCGCCGCGACCAGCAATTCCTCCGGACCGAGATGCAGGGTGCGCATGTGGATGACCGATTCGACACTCGGCTCACTCTCCAGCGCCTCGACGATCCGGCGCTGAACCTCTGGACCTGCTGCCTCGCCGAGGAGCAGGCTCTTGGTCTCGATCGCCAGGATGATCGCGATCAGTACCAGCAATACGCCAATGCCGATAGTGCCGATGCCATCCCACACCCCGTCTCCGGTGATCACCGACAATCCCACGCCGATCAGGGCCAGGATCAGGCCAACTTGCGCCCCGAAGTCTTCCAGAAGGACCACAGGTAGCTCGGGAGCCTTGGCGTGCCGGATGAATTGGATCCAGGACTGGTTGCCGCGCACCTTGTTCGACTCGACGATCGCGGTGCGGAAGGAATACGCCTCCAGTCCGATGGCCACGACCAGCACACCGATGGCGATCTGCGGTGAGACCAGTGCTTCGGGATGAGTGATCTTGTGATAGCCCTCGTACAGGGCGAACAGCCCGCCGACCGAGAACAGCACGATCGAGACGATGAAAGCGTAGATGTAGCGCTCTCTGCCGTACCCGAAGGGGTGCTCGGGAGTGGCCGCACGGGCGGCGCGCTTACCACCGACGAGCAGCAGGGCCTGGTTCCCCGAATCCGCCACCGAGTGCACCGACTCCGCGAGCATGGAAGAGGATCCGGTGAGCAGGAACGCAATGAACTTCGAGATCGCTATTCCGATGTTGGCCACCAGGGCCGCGATGATCGCCTTGGTGCCGCCACCGGTACTCATCTGTTGGCCTCCGTCTGCCCGTAGGTGCTCATCTGCTGGCCTCCATGTCGCCGGCGAGGGAAACATATGCGGCGGCGAAGTCGACCATGCCGATCAGTTCGGCCATTTCGCGGATCGGTTGCTCGGCCGCCTGTTGACTCATGGGTTGCAACACGCTGGTGACGACATGGGTGGAATCGGCCAACTCCCGGAGGTCGCGCATGGCCGCGGCCGCATCTCCCGCGGAACTGTCGGTGAAGCAAATCATCCGCAACTCCCGACGGCCGCCTTCGGTGCGATCCCGGAAGAAGTCGTCGTCGGCCACCGCCCGGAACGGCCCGGACAGCACCCGGCGAGCGGGAACGGCCTGTTCCGGCAACCGGAAATGCGCGGCGGGAAGCCCGGCGAGAACGGCTAACTGGTCCACGGCGCGACTGGCGGCCACCCCTGCGACCGCGCCCTGGGAGATCAGCATCGGAAGTGAATCGAGCAACTCGAGGGCCAGCGTCTTTGCCGGATTCGCGAAAGACTCCTGATTGGGGCCGCAGCGCAACGCGGACTCGTCCAGCAGGTCAGCCACCGTCTCGGGCTCCCAGATCGCAGTGGGCAGGACGCCGGTGACGCCGGCCACCAGCAGCGCCGGTGTCATCAGCGACCAGAGCGAGGCCTGTTGTTCCCGGCTGCCCGGAAGGGCGACGTACGGGGCGCGCGCCTGGGCACACCGAGCATGCAAGGGGGCGTCCGCGGCGCCGACTCCGGCCAGGGCACAACCGCGGCGAGCGGCCTCATTGGCGGCTGTCAGGGCGTATGCCCCGGCACCGGTCCGGCTCAACACCAGTACGAGATCGGCCGCCGTCACCCACACCGGGATGTCGGGTCCTGGCACGTGCACAACCCAGACCGGGCAGGCGGCACCGGCCAGCGCACGAAGTGCTGAGCCGACGATCGCACCCTCACGGCGTCCGACGACGACCAGCGCTCTCGGACGGCCGGAATCGGCGATCGAGGCGACGTCTGCCTCCTCGACCAACCGGGCGGTTTCGCGAACCTGCGCGCCGGCGCTGGCCACCGCGCGCAGTAATCGTCGCCGGTCACGCTCGACCAGCCGTTCGGGCTCGTCGAACAGCTCGTCGACGGAGCCAGGCATGGACATCAGTGATCAGCCGGCACGATGTCGGGCCTCGTCGAGCAACAGGACAGGAATCCCGTCCCGGATCGGAAAAGCCCGGTCGCACTGGGTGCACAGCAATTCCGAAGCCGCCGCATCGAGTTCGAGTGGAGCGTGATGCTCTGCGGGGCAGGCCAGAATCGCAAGCAGCTCGGGATCGAGAGCGGCTGTTGGATGCCGGTCAGCGGATTCGGTCACGGACGACCTCCAGTACCTCGTCGCGAAGGTGTTCCATCTTTGCCCGATCCCGGCCCTCGACGTTGAGTCGCAGCAGGGGTTCGGTGTTGGAGGCTCGCAAGTTAAACCAGCTGCCGTCGGGAAAGGAGACGGTGAGGCCGTCGAGTCGATCGATGTCTGCCCCCGGCCGGTCGGCGAAGACCTTCTCCACCGCAGCAGCACTCGCCTCGGGATCGTCCACAGTGGAATTGATCTCGCCGGAGCCGGAATAGCGCTCGTACGCGCGGGCAAGTTCGGAAAGCGGACGGTCCTGTTCCCCCAGAACCGCCAGAACGTGCATGGCCGCGAGCATCCCGGTGTCAGCCCGCCAGAAGTCCCGGAAGTAGTAGTGCGCGGAGTGCTCTCCACCGAAAACCGCGTTGGTACGGGCCATCTCGGCCTTGATGTAGGAGTGCCCGACTCGGGTACGGACCGGTCGGCCACCGTGCTCGGCGACGATCTCCGGGACGGCACGTGAGGTGATCAGATTGTGGATGACCACCTCGCCCGGATGCTTGGCCAGTTCTCGTACGGCGACCAGAGCGGTGACCGCCGAGGGTGAGACCGGCTCCCCGCGCTCGTCGATGACGAAGCAGCGATCGGCGTCCCCGTCGAAGGCCAGGCCCAGGTCTGCGCCGGTTTCGCGCACCTTGCCCTGGAGGTCGACGAGGTTCGCCGGGTCCAGCGGATTCGCCTCGTGATTTGGGAACCCACCGTCGAGTTCGAAGTAGAGCGGCACGATCGTCAGCGGTATGTCGGCCAGGACCGCGGGCGCGGTGTGCCCACCCATTCCGTTGCCCGCGTCGATGACGACTCGCAGCTCGCGGATGCCACGCAGGTCGACCAGGTCCCGCAGGTAAGCCGCGTACGGAGCCAGCATGTCGCCGGTACGCGCTCTGCCCAGCCGGGGACCCGGCGGCAGCGGACCCGCTTCGGCAAGGCGCCGGATCTCCAGCAGCCCGGTGTCCGCGCCGATCGGTGTGGCACCGGCCCGACAGAGCTTGATGCCGTTGTACCGCGCCGGGTTGTGGCTGGCCGTGAACATCGCTCCAGGTAGGTCGAGCGTGCCGGAGGCGAAATACAACATGTCGGTGGAGCCGAGGCCGGCCTCGACGACATCGACGCCCTGCGACAGCACACCTTCGGCGAAGGCTCGCGACAGCGGGACCGAACTCTCGCGCATGTCGTGGGCGGTCACGATCGCCGACGCGCGGCTCAGCTGAGCGAAGGCTGCCCCCAGATCACGGGCGATGTCCTCGTCGAAGTCGTCGGGGACCACTCCGCGAATGTCGTATGCCTTGACGATCGTCGCCAGATCCCGCGTCTTCATATCGATCGGGAGCCTATCCGGGCGGTGTCGCCGACCTGGGCAGCCCAGCATCGACCGCTGTGCAGCGCCGCAGTCAGGGCAGCGCGGTCAGGGCAGCACGGGTACGGCACGGAGGTGGCCGCGGCGTCCGCTGCCCGGCGGCGGAGGTGCAGGGGGAGTGGACGTGGGCCTGGCGGCCTCACGGACCGCATCGGCCAGAGCGAGCAGATCGTCCGTGCTGGGCAGGATGGCATCCGGGTCGACCTCGTGCCGCACCACCTCCCAGCCGCGGGGCGCGGTCAGTCGCAGGCCGTGCGCCTCGCACAGGTCGTAACTGTGCGGTTCGGAGAAGGAGGCCAACGGTCCGACGACGGCGGTCGACTCGGCGTAGACGTAGGTCAGCGTCGCGACCGCCGCGCTGGCGCATCCGCTCCGCGAGCACCGCCGTGCCTGCTGCCTCACGAGTCGGGACGCTATCCGCAGGCAGCGGTTTATCGGGTGAGGCGCACCGATGTAAACGCGACTCGCGGTGACCGGGCGGCCGTAGGCTCGACGCGTGAGCCGAGAGCGAGTAAGCATCGCAGCCGCCATGACGCATTTCACGAGGCAGGGCAGTCGTGAGCCGCAGCCGTCCTGACCGCAGTCGGTCGCGAGACCGCCGCGGCCGTGGCCTGCGCGGCCGGCTGGTGCCACAGACCGTGCCGTTGGCCCGCTCGCGGGCGGCTCAATTCGACGATCTCGTACTGGACACGGTGGAAGATCTCGAGCTGCGCTGGCAACGCGAGCTCGATGGTGTCGAGTTCGCCGTCGAGGACGTCCCGTACCTCACGACGGCCAGTCCGGACGAACTCGTCCACGGCAGTGACGTCCTCGAGGACGGCAACGTCCCGCTGGCCAGACTGTTGCCGGCCAGGCTCTCCGAATCCGGGCACCGGCTGCCTGCGCGGATCGTGCTCTATCGCCGTCCGCTGGAGATCCGTGCGCGCGACCGCAG